>JAZRPU010000090.1:0-1217 GCA_045649365.1 Eubacteriales bacterium
AAAAACTCGACGTAGACATTTACGTTTTGTTCAGCAGCGGTGAAGAAACAAACTACGTTGGCTCAAGACCGGGAGCATTTATAATTGACCCCGACTATGCTGTTGTTATTGACGTTTGCAATTGTGCCATTCCCGAAACACCCAAGCACAGACAAACCAATTTCATCAACAAAGGCGGAGTAATTTCATATTCAACCACAACTTCAAGAAAGCTCACACAAAAGCTGATTGATACCGCAAAAGAAAACGACATACCTCACCAGATAATAGCAGAGGCAGGATATACAGGCACCAATGCTACAATGATTCAAATTGCACGAGCAGGAGTTCCTACAGTTCTCATATCCATCCCACTCAAAAACATGCACACTCCCGCAGAAATAGGCTCTTTGAAAGACGTGGAAAACGCCGCCAGAGCTGTTGCTGCTCTCGCTGAAAAATTAGGAGGTGAAGATTTATGAATATAGAACTTCTCAAAAAGCTTTGTAACGCTTTCGGCCCTTCAGGAATGGAAGACGAAGTCAGAGAAATCATCATAGAAGAAATCAAAGGTAATTGCGACAGCTATGAAATAGATAAAGTCGGAAACCTCGTAGCCTTTAAAAAAGGTAAAAAACAAACGGATAAAAAAATACTCCTTTCAGCGCACATGGATGAAATCGGTTTTATGATAAGAAAGCTTTCCGATGAAGGATATGCATACTTTGAAGAAATTGGAAGCGTTGAAAAAGCAGTAGTCGGCGGAAAAAGAATTATTATAGGTGAAAACAAAACCTTCGGTGTAATCTGCGCTAAAGCAATACATCTTCAAAAAGCTGAAGAAAGAGGCGTTTGTATTCCTATAAACGAAATGTATATTGATTTGGGTTGCGAAAGCAAGGAAGAGCTTTCAAGCTTAATTTCTGTAGGAGATGAAGCTGTATTTGTTCCAAACTTTGAAGAATTTGGAAACGGATTCATTAAATCCAAAGCAATAGATGACAGAGCGGGCTGCTTTATTCTTGCAGAGCTTATCAAACAAGAATTACCATACGACACATATTTTGCCTTTGTAACTTGCGAAGAAAACGGATTAAGAGGAGCTATTCCCCTTTCCTTCGGTTTAAGACCCGACGTTGCAATTGTTGTCGAATCTACTACCGCAGGAGATATTCCCGGAACTCCCGCAGGTCTTGAATGCTGCAAAGTTCGTCAAGGTGCGGTTATTTCTCACATGG
>JAZRPU010000091.1:0-2834 GCA_045649365.1 Eubacteriales bacterium
GGCATACAATAACGATGCTGATGGAAATTAAATCCAGTTAACATATCATTTAAAATATCAGGAGGATATTTACTATGGCAGTTAAAGTTGCTATTAACGGTTTTGGCCGTATCGGTCGTCTTGCTTTCAGACAGATGTTCGGCGCAGAGGGTTACGAAGTAGTAGCTATCAACGACCTTACTTCTCCTAAAATGCTCGCACACCTTCTTAAGTACGATACAGCACAGGGCAAATATGCTCTTGCAGACAAAGTATCCTACAAAGAAAACGTTGACGCAGACGGAAAAGTTTGCGGTGGTTCTATCACAGTAGACGGCAAAGAAATCACAATTTATGCAGAAGCTAAAGCAGCAAACCTTCCTTGGGGAGAAATCGGTGTAGACGTAGTTCTCGAATGCACAGGTTTCTACACAAGCAAAGCAAAAGCAGCTGCTCACATCGAAGCAGGCGCAAAGAAAGTAGTTATTTCTGCTCCCGCAGGTAACGACCTTCCCACAGTTGTTTTCGGCGTTAACGAAAACACACTCAAAGCAGAAGATACAATCATCTCTGCAGCATCTTGCACAACAAACTGCCTCGCTCCTATGGCAAAAGCTCTTAACGAATACGCTCCTATCCAAAGCGGTATCATGTCCACAATCCATGCGTATACTGGTGACCAAATGATTCTCGACGGTCCTCACAGAAAAAGCGACCTCAGAAGAGCAAGAGCTGGTGCTGCAAACATCGTTCCTAACTCCACAGGCGCAGCAAAAGCTATCGGTCTTGTTATCCCTGAACTCAACGGCAAACTTATCGGTTCTGCACAGAGAGTTCCCACACCCACAGGCTCCACAACAATCCTTGTTGCTGTTGTTAAGGGTAAAGACGTTACAAAAGAAGGCATCAATGCAGCTATGAAAGCAGCAAAGAGCGCTTCCTTTGATTACAACGAAGACGAAATCGTTTCTTCTGATATCATCGGTAGCACCTACGGTTCTATCTTCGATGCTACACAAACAATGGTAGCTAAAATCGATGATGATACCTATCAAGTACAGGTTGTTTCTTGGTACGACAACGAAAACTCCTACACAAGCCAGATGGTAAGAACTATCAAATATTTTGCAGAACTTGCATAATAATAATTGATAATTTTCTTTCGGACACAGCGAAAGCTGTGTCCGATTTTTTGTTGCAAAAATACTTTGATATGGATATTTTTCGTTTGTACGGGAACAATAGGAGAATCTTTGACAGCATAAACTCCGATTATACAAATTAACTTAAAAAGAATTGTAAAAAAATGTAATTTATAATTATAGCTGTTGACAGAGAGAAAAATATGAGGTATAATTTTCATCGTTAACGTTAGTTTTAATGCAATTTGAAAAATATGAGGATTTATAAAATGGCTTATAAAAGCGATATGATAAAAAAAATAACTTTCGTTGGAATTGTTTTTCTGACGCTTGTTTTATTTGTTGTTGCCCTTGTCCACGGAATAACAACGGAGGATTCTCCGTCTTCTGAAGAGATAATTGACGTTCTCGGTCAGTCGGGCGTGGAAGAATCATCAGATTTGAGCGGTGGAGAAGCTTCCAATGAATCAGCAACAAGCGGGAACGCTTCCGAAAACGGTGAAATCAGCTCTGAAATTTCTGAAGAAAGCTCACAAGAAGAGCCGTCTGAAGATGGTTACATGGTGGGCGCTACTCACGATACTATAGACGGAATATATGTTTCATCTCCTTATTGCTTTGTTTATGATGCAACTGATAACGTTATTCTCTATGAGAAAAATGCTTATGATAAATGTTATCCCGCAAGTGTAACAAAGCTTCTCACCGCCGCAGTGGCTTTGGAATACGTTCCCGTGGAAACGGTGTTCAAGGTGGGGAGCGAAATCCAGCTTGTAGGGTATAATTCCAGTATGGCTTATATTGTTGAAGGTCAAAGCTTCACCTTGCATGATTTGTTGTACGCTTTGCTTTTGCCCTCGGGAAACGATGCGGCATACACTATTGCGGTTAATACTTCAAGATATCTTTACGGAGATAATTTAACCAATGAAGAAGCTGTTGAAGCTTTCATGAAGCTTTGCGGAGAAAAGCTCACAGAGATAGGTGCATATAACACTCATTTCATCTGTCCCGACGGATATCATAATGATGACCATTACACAACTGCATACGATATGGCTTTAATAAGCCTTTATGCTACCTCCTTTGAGGAAATAACTACCGCTTGCGGAACTTATGAGTTTTATTGTAAATCTGCGGAGGGAGATGCTTTGGGCTGGTATAACACCAATCCATTGATGAAGAAAAATGGACAGTATTACTGTGAATTTGTAACGGGACTTAAAACAGGCTCAACTACAGAAGCGGGAAAATGCCTCGCAACCCTTGCTGAAAAAGACGGTAAGAAATTATACGTTGTGGTTTTAGGCTCATCAACGGTTGAAATCAGAAATAACGATACCTTGGCTATAATCCGTGCAGTTTTGGGAAGCTAATGCTTCATGGAAATTGAGGTGTATTTGTGAAAATTACGGTTTTGAGTGAAAATTACGTTTCGGGAAAAGGCGTAACTGCCGAACATGGACTTTCTCTTTTCATTGAAGTCTGTGGTAAAAAAATTCTTTTTGACATGGGGCAGGGAGAAAACTTTCTAAAAAATTCTCATAATATGGGAATAGATATATCCTCTGTAGACGTGGCTGTAGTATCTCATGGGCATTATGACCACGGAGGAGGGTTAGAACTGTTTTTGGAAAATAATCAAACCGCTTGTGTTTACATAAGTAAAAACGCGTTTGGCAGGTTTTTCTCGAAAAATGGATATATCGGCTT
>JAZRPU010000092.1:0-3440 GCA_045649365.1 Eubacteriales bacterium
CTATCCGAATTTTAATTATTATAATGGCATTCCCTATTTAAAAGATTTCTATTTGCAAGTTCATTTCGAAAATACCGATGAGCAATTAGCATCAATCAACAAGGTGTTAAAAGAGCGGGGGAAGCCGGTGTATGCCACACATACCGGAAAGGGAGCTGTAATCGTAGAGAATGGGCGTATTAAAACGGTAGGCAATGTTACGGTTTTTAATATATAATCTCATAGAGCTTTCCTATAATTCTTTTTGAACAACTGAGAAAACACACCCAACAGGGTGTGTTTTTGATTTGCATAATATAGAACAGTATTTCTCAACCATTGGTTGGGTGGGTCATCTTTACCTCTATTTACTCAAACTATCGCTTGTGCTATAATGGAATCAGCAAAGGAGGAGAGCGTATGTCCATCAAAATCGGAGAAAATATTGCGTGTTACAGAAAGCAAAAAGGGTTAACCCAAGAAGAACTTGGGGAATTGTTGAACATTTCAGGGCAAGCGGTTTCGAAATGGGAAACAAACGGTGCGTTGCCCGATATTGGTTTGCTTCCTGAAATTGCAAGGATTTTTGACGTAAGCATTGATTCGTTATTTGGGAACAAAAGGAAGATTTCTGAAATTTCGAAAGAGGAAATGCTGGGCAAACTATTCCAATACAGTCTTTTTCATAAATACAATCGCAAAGAAGAGTTTGATGCATTTCAGTTTTTATTTGAAGCAATTTGGAGCATACAAAGTGCCTATCTTGGAAACGAGGAACTCCATGACTATAATGAGGTCTTAGAAAGATACAAGCTCAATCCGCAAATTACTTCTCAAATTATTACCGATGAGGGAACTACCTATCTTTCTCTTGTAAAAGGATTCCCCTTGTTTTGTGCGGTGGCGGATTCGCCGGAGATTTCAAAAAAGATATTAAACGAAAAGCAGTTTTGTGAATTCTTTTCTCTGTTGGCAAGCGATTACGGAATGAAAGCGGTTCTTTTTACCCAAAAAATTGCGGATCAAAATCAATATACGGGGAAAACCATTGCAGAAAAAATTGGGATTTCAAAAAAGGAGTTTGATGAAGTGTGCCCGTTGCTGGTGCAATATGGTTTGCTTCGTGAAGAAACCTTGTTGCTGGATGACAACCAAGTGAAAATATATCGCAAGAATGATAATCCTGAACTGCGGCCCATCCTTATGATGGCATATCAGTTTATTCACGCAAGACAATGTTATTTTAATTTTCAGTCTTTTCGCACAGAATCCTATTTGAAAGAAGTGGCGGATGAATATTAGTTAACCTTTTTTCAACCCTCTTTTATTCGTGGCATTGAACTTTATCTCCAAAGCATAAACAGAATTTTGCAAGAAATGTTGCGACCGTGCTTTGTTTATGTGATATATTGATTTTGCAGGAGGGATAAGTATGGATAACATTGCTGAAAAGTTGAATCTGGTGATTGACTACATTGAAAATCATTTGACCGATGATATCGACCAAGGGCAAATTGCCCAAATTGCTTGTTGTTCCTATTATGACGTGGGCAGAATGTTTTCTTTGATAGCAGATATCAATATTTCAGATTATATACGAAAACGAAGGTTGACCCTTGCCGCCGCGGATTTGAAGTATGGAAACAAGAAAGTCATTGATATCGCAATAAAATACGGATATGATTCGCCTACATCATTTGCAAGAGCATTTCAGCTTTTTCATGGAGTGAATCCGAGCATGGTTACCAAAAGCGATGTGGTTCTTAATGTGTTTCCTCGTTTGGTTTTTCAAATAAGTGTGAACGAGGTGACGGATGCGGTAAAGAAAGATAAAATAATGATTGCGGATAAAGAATACGAAGCAAGTTATTTCGGTGAACAAGATTTGGCATCTTTTGCCGAACTATATGTGAAAAGAAAATATTGGCGGTTAGAGGATGCCTATGCTGATTTGAAGGACAGACCAATGTTAAATGAAGTTTTACCCTATAACAATTATCCGCCAATCCATATAGAAATCGGTCAGGTTTTTGTAATTGATTATTATAAAGTGGATGGCACGATAGACCGAAAATATTTTATGGCAGATGGTACGGTTTGGGAAAATATGCTTTGTACCCGTGAGGTTTTGTTGGATTATCTGCACCCTATTCGAACCGATATCATTACGGTTAACGGAAACGAATACAAGGCGGACTACTTTGGCGAACAAAACATGGTTTCATGGTCGGATTATGCTAACAAACGAGAGTTTTGGCGGTTGGAAAGCAAAGTGGACGCATTTACAAATATAGACCTTTGTAACGATGTCTTACCCTATAACAATTATCCGCCCATAAAAATCGAGGAAGGACAAATATTCGTCATCGATTATCATACAAAAAAAGGTACGATTGATAGAATGTATTATCTTGCGGATGGAACCGTTTGGCAAGATATGGTGTGCACACGAAAATTCCTAATAAAAGAATAGCGTGTTTTTCGTCCTTTCCTCATGAATCACCCATTGTGGGGCATACTATTTTTGAGGTGAAAAAAAGTATGGCGAAAAAAGGGATGAAGCGACCCGAATGGACTCACACAAAATCCAAAAATGAAATGGCGGCTGTTCCCCAACTGCAAGGTAAAGCAAAAAGCGGAAAATCCAGAGCCAATGCCATCATAGCCGGTACCAAGGCGCCGTCGCAAAAGGTGTATCATACCGAACGACCCATTTCCCCGGTGTATCCGGTAATTGATACCGACCTTGGGCGGGACAACGTGGAAAACCATATTCCGTTTGCGGATTTGCAAGATTTATAAGCAAAAAGCCATGACTCAATAGGCGGGTCATGGCTTGTTTTGTATATAGAAGAAATGGCTTGCACCTTCGCTTGCCTCCCTCTGACGAGGGAGGTGGATTTTTGCGAAGCAAAAAGACGGAGGGAGAGAAACGTGGAAAACATGAGCTTGCAATCAAAAAATCTCTCCCTCAGTTTCGCTGACGCTCAACAGCTCCCTCATCAGAGGGAGCCAAGGGGGATTGACCGATTATGCAGGGCTATGCCTGAAAATGAACTCCCCGTTTTATGGGAGGATATTTCTTTTGTATATAGAAGAAATGGCTCGCACCTTCACTCGCCTCCCTCTGACGAGAGAGGTGGATTTTTGCGAAGCAAAAAGACGGAGGGAGAGAAACGTGCGAAATATGAGTTTGCAATCAGAAAATCTCTCCCTCAGTTTCGCTGACGCTCAACAGCTCCCTCATCAGAGGGAGCCAAGGGGGGTTGACCGATTATGCAGGGCTATGCCTGAAAATGGCTCCCCGTTTTACGGAGGGATATTTCTTTTGTATATAGAAGAAACGGCTTACCCCTTCGCTCGCCTCCCTCTGACGAGGGAGGTGGATTTTTGCGAAGCAAAAAGACGGAGGGAGAGAAACGTGGAAAACATGAGCTTGCAATCAAAAAATCTCTCCCTCA
>JAZRPU010000093.1:0-5074 GCA_045649365.1 Eubacteriales bacterium
TGCTTTCTGTTGCACAAGAAAAGTGGGCTACTCAAAAATATACTAACAACATTTCAACAAAGAAATATTTTGATAATGTTGTTGAGCTGAAAGATGATAGCTTTGAAGTAGATTCTAAAGACTCTAATACTATATCAATTGACACATCTGCTGGAACTATAGAGAAAGATGATATTTTAGTGATTCCAGACAAAGAAAACAAATTTGAAAAAAAATATGTTAAAGTTTCAGAAGTGTCAAGTGATGGAGATAAAACCGTTGCAAAAATTACTGAAGAAGTTGAAATTGAAGATGTATACGAAGAAATATATATCGAAGAAACCGTAGTTCCAAATGCGGAAAATGCAATAATGTATGATGGCAACGGAAATATTATACCTTTAAATTCAGATTATGTTCCTCAAAGTGCGAATGGCTCTTCAACTGTTAGTGCATTAGCTAAAGGTTCAAGCTCAATTACAATTGATGGAAAAACTTTTAAAAACTCTCATACATTTAAAGTTTCCGGTATGGATGTAAAATTGGGTTATAATCTTGATGGCAAACTTGATTTTTCTGTTTCTGTGTCATCTGGAAATTTACTTAATAATTCCAACGGAAAAGATTCTTTGAAATTTAATGCCGGAATGTCAGTTTCAGATGTTGATGTTACTCAAAAGGTAGATTGGAAAAAGAAGTGGGGATTTATTCCTGTTTTGAATTCCGCAACATTAAAAGTTGATTATAAGGTTAAACAAAATTATAGCCTTGAATATGCTCATGAGAGGACATTTGTTGCAGCTCCTCCTTATAGCAATGGAAACGGAAAGTTTTTAACTAATTTTAAAAGAGCTGTTATGAAAGATGCATCTGGAAAAGTATATGGTGCCGAAACAATAGCCAGTAAAAAAGAATTCAAAATTTGTAGTTTAAATATTTATTCTGCTGGTATTGCAAAAATTTGTTTGGACGTTCGAGCAACAATATCTGTAAATGGCAGTGTGACTTTAACAATTACAGAGAATGGTTCAAAAGGCGTTGAGTATAAAGACGGAAAGCTTCGCTTTATTAAAAACAGTACTAAAAGCTATGAAGCTGAAGCAAAAGCTAAAATAGAAGCAACACTGGGATTTGGACCAGCTTTATACTTGGTTGGACTTAAGAAAAGATTAGTTGGAATTGAAGTGAAAGTTGGTATCGGAGCTTCTGCAACATTAAAAATGCATTTAGCTGATTCTCAAATGCATTTAATTGAGGAATTGGATTCAAATAAAGATATTACACCTGAACAAGCGGGCGCAATAGCAGGTATTGCTGCTGATATTTCAGCAAAGGCGGAAGATATAAAAGCGGTAGCAGAAGCTCAAGGCGGGATTTTTGAAGCTGAAGCTGGTTCGGAAATTAAACTTCATGTGGATTTCTGTGTAAACGTTAATGTTTATGGAATATTAAGTATTGGAGTAACTGATGAAGGTTATTTAGTGGATCTGCTTAATAGCAAAAAGGTGAAATTGTCAGTTTCCATATTAAATGAAAAAAATGCAACATTCTTAAATATTCACGTCGATAATTTTAAGTGGAGCGAAGCAATAATCAGCGGATTAGGCGATGCTACCAAAAATCATTGTACATTAAATTATGTTCCATTTGACAAAGCTGAAGTTGAAGAATCTTCTGAAGAAGAGATTAGCCAAAATAATGAAAATATTCAATTTGGTGAAAAGCTTACATTATCAACAATGAACGTAAGCATGAAAGTGGGAGAAGAACATCTTTTAAGTATATCAACTTTGCCTCAAGGATACACAGCAAACGATATAGTGTACTCATCTAAAGATGAAAACGTTGCTTTTGTAAATTCCAATGGTGTTATTACGGCCAAAGGTGAAGGATGTACGATTATTTATGCTAAAACAAAAGATGAAAAATACACCGCTCTTGTTGCAATAATAGTTGAAACTTCGTCTAATGTGGAATTTGACGGAATAAGTATTTAGCATCTATGGATACATTTGTTCAGAATATAACATATAAATATTTAATCAGTCAGCTGAATACAAAAATAACCATAAGCGGTTTATCCGTCTTTGCTACAGTTGGTCTTGTAATGCCTTTTATACCTTTTTTCGTGTCAGAAATAACCAATGCTGATGCAATTATTAGTTTTGTATTCTTATTGGTTGTTTTTGGAATCCCTTTTGGGTATTTTATTGGTGCCAGAAATATAATAAAAACGCTAAAAATTAGGTCGAATTTTAAAAATTACAAATTTTATATTTCTAAAGATGTAGTTACGGATATTAGGGTTATTCAAAGAATGAACGAAGACGAAAATTTGGATTTTTATGGGAAATTGTATTTGGAAAAATACAGCTTAAAAAAAGATTTGGCGATTTGCATTGATATTGAAACTTTCAATAAAATAAGTCTTGGAGATAGTTGTATTTTAGTTTTTTGCGATTCATCAAAGGATCCTGTATTGGTTTTTGCGGGGAATGATTATATTATTGATAGTGAATTAAGCAAGTTTATTCAGAATTAAATAATTCATTTCGGTAAGTAGAATCATTGATATAATTAGGAGGTATAGCTGTGGCGATTAATATTAACGTTGCAAATAATCAAGCTAATCAATTAGAAGGTAGTATTTCAGATTTGCGCACTGCGCGAAATAAATTGATAACGTACCGAACATCGATATCAAATAATTGGCAAGGCAAAGAGGTTGGATATATTTTAACCGCTATAGACAATCTTGTCAGAGAAATTGATAGTGCAATGAATAATCTTGATTCTTTGAGCCGAGATATAAAAGCCACAGCTTCTCAAATTAAGAAAGAAGAAGATGCAGCTGAGGCGCGCGCAAGAGCTGCAAAGCAAAGAAGAATTGATAGTCTTCAAAATGATTATAATGAGGCAAAAGAAGAAGTTGCATCCCTTTTAGAAAAGAAAGAAGAACTTGTTTCAAAGCTTTCAAAAGCTTCTTTAAGAGATAAATTGATAATTACTAATGAACTTCAAAAGTTAAATGAAGAAATCAGACAAGCAGAAGATCATTGCAAAAATATATATATTAAACTAAGGTCAGCAAAAATATAGTTATGAGTATTTTTAAGATAGAACGGGACCTCGGTCAAAGTTTTTTGGTTATTCAAGGACAAAAAGGTCAGCAAATAAGCGAAAGAGAATATTATGCAATTAATTCGGGTCAGATAAAAGGATTGCTTCACGCTACTGTTTTGTGGAAATCCAAATCCTTTAAATTAAGGTATAATATATCAGGATATATTTCTTTAAAAGAGTTTTTGGTAAATCCTTTAAATAAGACCACGTTTGCTAAATTATTGAATAATATACTTGTAAATTTGAAATCATTACAAAAGGCATATTTTAACTATCAATTTATTTTGATGGATATAAATGCCGCAATGGTAAATCCAGCTACGCAAGAGGTTAATTTTGTTTATGTTCCCATAACCTTTTATGAAAGCGGAACAAGCTTAAAGGATTTCTTGCTAAGCATTATACAGAATTGCTCGTTTGTTTCAGGAGAAAGAAATGATTATGTGCGAGATTATGTGAAAATTCTCAATAGTGGTATTAATTTTTCAATTTTTGAATTGGAAGAGTATATTAATGGCTTAAATGGTGGCTATAAATCATCTGAATCGGGAAAAAGATGTACTAAATGTGGTTTTGCTTTATTGCCCAATGATAATTTTTGTCCCGCTTGTGGTCTTAAAGCCAACATTATTAATGTGGAAAATCCTCAAAATGTATATGACCCGTTAATAAATTTTTCTGTTCCATCAAACAATGATATAAACAGTATTTCAACATGTTCTTTTGCTGATAATAAAAATGAAGAAGTTTATGATTCATTTTTTGAGTGCGATCACCAAAAAATGAATTATGAAAAAATACGAAATAAGGCGTATCTTGTACGTTTAAGTAATGGAGAGGAAATATTCATTTCCGTTTACCCATTTAAAATTGGCAAGGATTCTGTTAATAATCAATATTGTATATCAAACAATTCGGCAGTAAGTAGATGCCATTTAGAGATACAATGTTTAAATAACAGATGGTATGTTGTAGATTTGAAATCAACAAATAAAACTTATGTAGAGGGACAATCAATTCCTCCTTATGTGCCTGTTGAAATATTTAATGGCACAAACATAAAAGTCGCTAACGAAGCGTTTAAATTTGTAATATATTAGGAGTAAGTAAGATGTATCCAGAATTTGTAGCATTATATGTTTTGCTTTCAGTAGTTATTGTTTTTCAAATTGCTATCATAGCATTTTTAGTTTTTCTTTATAAAAAAATGAGCAATATGTCAAATAATACTCAAATAACATCTAATCAATATTATAGTCAGAATTATCAGCAACCTCAATATCAACAAAGACAAGGCGGTGTAGTTTTTTGCCAAAGATGTGCTACCCAATTTGATTCATCTCAACCTTGCTGTCCAAACTGTGGGATGAGAAGATAGTTTTTTGTGAAAATTAGGAGGACTGCAAATGGGAAGAACAAAAATAGATGTTCGATCTATACAAAGTTCAAAAATACATATAGATTTAGCAGTTGTAAATGCTTGCAAAGCAAATTTATCTATAAAGCGCGTATCGGAAGGTCTGGATAGCAGAATATTAAAAAGAGCTAATATAAATACCCGATTGAAAAACGTTAAAAAACAAGTATCAGGGATTGTTTCCAACATGAACAAGATAAGTTCAACGGTTGATTCCTGTGCCTCAATGTATCGCGCAACAGAAGATAATGTTGATAATCAAAGTAACGATTTAAGAGAAAAATGGTTATTGCTCTCTTTGAGTGCCTCATATAACAGGTTTGCTAATTTATTTTTAGAACATTCAGATAAACGAACAAATTTAGAAGAGAAAATTTCAAACAGTACTGCTTTCATCTCGTCAATTCGAGAAAAAGATAATAAAAGCGGTGATACTACTAAAGATACCAAGTTTTCTTTTCTGGGTGATGAAACAATTAAATCTCCATTTATTTTTGGAGCTGGAGTTGCTAAAGAATATATTTTAAAAAGCTATAACGATAAAACTGCTGAATA
>JAZRPU010000094.1:0-3001 GCA_045649365.1 Eubacteriales bacterium
CTATCGAAAATGCTGATTTGCATTTTGATAACCCCAAACTATAACATATTAAATTGAGTTAAGATGATTTTATTGGCACTTTTCTTTCAGGTCTTCTAAAACTTCATCTACGGTGCGGTGTTCTGAATGTAGAATATCGTACAGAAGAGTACCCAAAACTACTATAACTATAAGAGCTGCTATATGAACAGAGTCTTCGCCCCATGTGTTTATAAAATACTTTCCGCCAATGTAGTTTTGATATGCAATTCCCGACGCTATCTGCATTAGTGGAATTAAATAGTATCTTTTCCCTTTACACATTGCATAAACAACAACTAAAATATCGACTGAATAAAAATATCTTTCATGCATATAGGGGAGGAAGAAAACAGTGGTACAAGCAAGGAAAGCTGCAATATTAATCAGATTTACTTTGCTATTGCGTACCATTCTCAACCATACAATTGCAAAAAACACTCCAATAAAAAGCAGAGCGATAAATACAGCACCGCGGTTAATTGTTTCTACTCTTGCGCTTCGATATGAGAACAACTGCCAAAAGTTAGGACATCCCAAGGTGAGCTTTGAATAACCATCAAGCTGGCTTTCGTAAAACGAAAATGGTTGAGTAAAGCTTGCACCACAGATGTATGAAGGCAAAAAGGAAATCAAAACTGCAAGTGGCGCGCAAATAAGTGATGAAAGCTTTATTTTGCGGTGCAAAAGCATATAAATTAAAAAAGGTGCAAGGAAAACCGCTTGAAGCTTATTTGCAATGGCAAATCCGAACATCAAAAACGAAAGATTGCTTTTTCCGCGAAGTGCAAAATAAAGTGAGTAAAGCAAAAAGCAAGTATAAATACAGTCTGCCTGACCCCATACTGCCGAATTTATAAGCTGAACGGGGAGGGCAGTCATTATAAGAAATCCTATTGTTGCTTTTCTGCCTGACCCTGTAACGTGGTTTATTATAAAGTAAACAGAAAAGGCGTTAATTATATCGAAAATATAATAACAAGTTTTCAGTGCCATCATCCAATTTGAACTATAAACAAAGCCGGAAAGCTCAATCATTTCGCCTTTGGGGATTCTTGAAATCAGACTTACAAAAAACAGATAAAGCGGGGAGTAATCTGATTCAACGAGATAGAAATTTTTATATCCTATTTCTTGGATTTCATCCATCCATTTAAAAATATAACCCACAACGTCTTTTGTAGGATGCTGAACTATCGCTATTTTTGCATACAGAGCGACTACTGTTGCAACAAACATTGTAATAAGTTCACCATTTTTGTATAAAAACGTGAGAAATGAAATTCCCGCGTTATCAAGCATTTTGGAAAAACTGTTGCCATTTTTATCACTCTTTGTTACTTCCTCTTGCGTGGCTTCAGTTGATTCCGTTTCAATTGCGGGGGAAGTTTCTTTGTAGTCTTTTTCCATTCTTTTGGGGTTACCTCCACTATTTTATTTATATAAATAAAGCTGAATTTCTTGCAGAAAAGCTATTATTTTTCTGAATTTTAACACATTTTTTTGCTATTGTCAATACAACCTCATATAAAGGAATAAAAAAAGTAAAACACAGCTTTTCTATACGTTATTTTAAGCAATATGAGTTGTTTATCGATGTGAAACTAAAGTGAATTGCTTTTTTTATAATGATAATATGTATTGACAAGACTTTTTTTGAAAATGATATGCACAAATCGTTTTTTGGATTAAATTATTGATAATCCCCTAAAGTAATAGAATCAATTCCATAGTATTCGGCTATGTATTTATTGTTAATCTCTCCCACATCAGCGCCATCGGCATAATAATAAGTATCATATTTACATATTCCAACAATGAGTGGAACTTCAATTTCTGTATTCCCTTTTCCTTTTTGTTCCAAAATATAATGTTCTCTGAACTGGAATTTATTATACACCTTTTTTACCCGTTCAAGCTCAACAATTGAACTAAAAGATAAACAAACAACAATAACTATTGTCAATATACTATTAAATGCATCGTAAGATTTGCAAGAAACACGTTCATAAATTTCTTTACCAAGCATGCATGAAAAAGAAAGTATAACAAATATAATTGTAGTTGACCAAGCTCTAATTGCAAAGATAGGGACTATTATCATAGCATAACAAGCTGCTAATCCTGCGAGCAAAAATGCAATTGACGATATGTTTTCAGAAAAAAGTGTTTTTAAAGTCCCTTTAACGGTACCAATTCTACTTTTATACACTAAAAATAATGCAACCATAAGAACAATGACAGGCATCAAATAGTAACAAAATTTTATAGTTATCATACAAGCATTTTTTAGTAACATAAAAATCTTATTTCCTTGTCCTGAACTTTCGTTTTGAAGTCGGTTGAGGCTTCCTAAAACAACAATCGATAATCCTAATGTGTTTCCAATTATTCCACATATCATCCATGATTTTATTTTTAATTTTTTTATCTTGTAGCCAACTATAAATATGAGCGAAGCTACAAGTAACGCTAAAGCAGTCTGTTCGTGCATCCATGCTGTGAAAAAAGAAATAATGAAAAAAGCAATCCCAAAAGCAAATTTAAAGACAAGGCTTCGTTTGGCAACAGATCCTTTTTTTAAATAATTATGATATGGCAATAGTACAATCAATGTTAAAACTAAAGGATAAAGATAATTTGCACTTCCGGTTATCCATAAAAAATCTTGTCCAAATGCTGGAACTAAAATAAAAGTAAAAGTTTGGATTAAAACGAGAGCTAAAGAATTTAGCTTTTTATTCAGTCCAAAAGAATGAGTATAAATCAGTAAAATCATTAACATAAAAAACACTGTGTTAATAATATTAAAAACATGCTTTTCCATTAACATAAATAACATGCTGAGCAAATTTGCAAGTCTTGCATTATCATTTGAAGCTACACAAAATGTTTTGAAAGACTCTATAGCGTCATTAACAGACGCTATTTTTTCATCTGTCTTATATGATACAGAAAAACGAAAATCGTCTGTGTAAAGTCG
>JAZRPU010000095.1:0-6946 GCA_045649365.1 Eubacteriales bacterium
AACGTATTCTTTACCTTCACTTCTTACCAGTCCAGCTTCTTTGGCTGCGGTCATAGAGCCTTTATTTGTAAGGTCATTAAATGATACGGTTTCGGCTCTGATGAATCCTCTTTCAAAATCACTATGGATTTTTCCAGCAGCTCCGGGAGCTTTTGTACCGTTCCTTATTGTCCATGCTCTAACTTCGTCGGAGCCTGCGGTAAGGAAGCTTATTAAACCTAAAAGCTTGTATGAGGACTTAATAAGTCTATCAAGACCTGAATTTGAAAGTCCTAAATCATCTAAAAACATTTGTCTTTCTTCTTCGTCCAATTGAGCGATATCAGCTTCTGCAGAAGCGCAAACTGCAACTATTTCTGCGCCCTCAGATTCAGCATGAGCGGCAAGCTTTGCAAAATATGGATTGCTTTCGGGAGAGGGGATATCCTTTTCGCTGATGTTGGCGGCATAAATAACGGATTTACCAGAAAGAAGACCAATATGTGATATTTTTTCTTTTTCTTCTTCATCAAGGTCAACTGCTCTGACACATTTTCCTTCGTCTAAAGCCTTTCTAATTCTTTCATAAAGCTCAACGGTGTCTTTTAATGATGCATCGCCTTTCATAGCTTTTTTAGCTCTGTCAATGGCTCTGTCGAGGATTTCCATGTCGGATAGAATGAGTTCTGTATTGATAATATCCACATCTCTGATAGGGTCAACGGAGCTTTCAACGTGAACGATATCATCATTTTCAAAGCAACGAACAACGTGAACAATGGCGTCTACCTCTCTTATATGCGAAAGAAACTTATTTCCCAAGCCTTCGCCCTTGGAAGCTCCTTTTACAAGACCTGCAATGTCAACAAACTCAACAACAGCGGGAGTGAGCTTTTTGGGATTGTACATTTGGGCGAGAACGTTTAATCTTTCATCGGGAACGGGAACGATTCCAACGTTTGGCTCAATTGTGCAAAAAGGATAGTTGGCAGATTCTGCCGCGGCGCTTGTGAGAGCGTTAAATAAAGTGCTTTTTCCCACGTTGGGAAGACCTACGATACCAAGTTTCATAATATATAACCTTTCAAAAAAATCTTTTAATTTACGTGATATTCATTTTAAACCAAGGATTTGGAGCATTACTTCGTTTACTTTGTTTACTTCAAATTTTTCCTTGCAATATTCAAAAGACGCATTTCCCATTGTTTCAATCAAATGAGGATTTTTAATAAATTCAACCATTTTCTCTGCAATAGCTTCTGCATTTTTTACAGGAACTAAAAAACCGTTTACACCGTCAACTACTGTTTCTCTGCAACCAGGCGCATTGGTGGTAATAATAGCTTTGCCACAGCTCATGGCTTCAAGCACACAACGAGGAGTGCCTTCACCGTATGACGGTAACACAAACACGCTGCAATTTTGAAAATATGAAACAATGTTTTCACATTCGGGAAAATGAGTTATCGTTCCGTTGTTTACATACGGCTCAATCTTTTTAATGGGAATAGTGTCTGTTGTGCCTTCGTTCCCCAAAAGCCAAAAATTCACGTCGGGATACTTACCCTTGACTATTTCAGCCGCGCGGAGATATTCATCAACACCTTTGCTTTTCATGAGTCTTGCCAGCATGAAGAATACGATTGAGGGCGGAGGCGGTGACTTGACGAATTTACTCATATTTACCCCCGACCCGTTGACTAAAACACAGCTTTCGGGATTCACCAGCTTTTTAGAAACAAAGTGATTAAGGTCGTCGGGGTTTTGAAAAATGACTTTATTTGCATTTTTCAAAGTCTTTTTATAAAGGAACGAAACGGGTTTTCTTAAAAGCTTTGCTTTGACGGAATCGGAGTTGAAAACGTATCCAATGCCTGTCAGCATGGGGAAAATATTTTTCACTCCGCATTTTCTTGCAGCGTATGACCCATATATTATGGGCTTTACCGTATAGCTGAAAACAACGTCTGGCTTTTTTTCTTTGATAAGCTTTTTCAGCGCGCGGGCGTATTTAATATCCTTTATTGGATTTACGCTGTCTTTATCCAAAGGTATGTCAACAAATTCTGCACCGAGGGCCCGTATTTTTTCCTCGTCGGTTTTATTAGGCCCTGTAACGATAACTTCATGACCAAGGGATATAATAGAGCTTATAAGCTCGCCTCTGAAATTATATACCGTTCTGTTTTTTGGAGAAATAACTAATATTTTCATAATGTATATACCCGCTTTTCTTTTAATGGACATACAACATCATTATGATTATATCATTTAATATTCTTTTTGTCAATGAATTTAAAGTAAAAATCCATTTGTAAAGGCTTGTTGACACAACCACACCTTTGTGATATACTTTCTCAGGTAACAACAAAGGTTCGGAGATGAAAATGAAAGATTTTTTTGGATATAAGGATGAATATCTGGCAACTCAAAAAGGCTATAATCTTATGAGATTTATAAATCCGATTCCTTGTATGGTATGCGGAGATATGGAATTTATAGAGCATGGCCCATTTTGTCATGAGTGCTTTGAAAAATTTACGGATTTGCTTAATTCCTATTGTCCCGTTTGCGGTGGGGATAAGAACGAATGTTTGTGTACATCTGTCAACGGGATAAAAAAGATGTATTTTCTCTTTTGGTACGATAAACGTTGGAGTGCGGATTTCGTTTCTAAAATTAAGTATGAGGGTGATTACAGATATGTTTCATATTTCGGAAAGCTTATTGCAGATAATATAAAAGAAAATATGGGTAAAATGAACTTTTCGGGAGTTTGTTTTGTTCCTCGTTCCCGTGAAAATTTTAATAAAAGAGGCTTTGACCAGGCAAGGCTTATGGCGGAAAGCGTTGCTTATCATCTCCAAATACCTCTTCTTGACTGCTTGAAACGTTTTGGTAAAAGTGACGAGCAGAAGAAGCTTTCGGGATACGAGCGAAGAAAAAACGTTAAAAATAAATTTTTTGTGGATTATAAAGGGCTTGTAAATGAAAATGGAGAAATTCCCTCAAAGGTGCTTTTGATTGATGACGTTATAACTACAGGGGCTACTGTGCGGGAATGTGCATATCTTTTGAGAAAAAGCGGTGTTCGTTCGGTTTTTGTGGGTGCAATTGCAAAAACTTCGTTGAAAAAGTATAAAAAGGGAAGATATAAGAAAAAAAGATAAAAAAACAGACCGTGAAATTCGTGATGTGTGATGTGACGAACTTCTACGGTCTGCTTTAGTTAAGAGGGAAAATTACATTCCCGTTGCCATAAGGAATACGAAAGATACTGCCCATGAAATTAAACCTGCAATTCCACAAGCTTTTGCACATTTGGGGCGGGTTTTTGCTTTTACGGGCCAATAAATGATGCCTACCAAAGGGATAAGAACAGATAATATTACCAATCCAACGCTAACAGAGTCATCAACTGCATTTGTTTGCACATTGTTAGTGGCTTGAATAGGGCAACCGCAACCAGGACAGATTACTGCCTCGTTCATTACCTCTTTGCCGCAATGCTGACAGAATTTCATTTGATTCACGCTCCTTTCTTAATATTTATACAAATCAACTTTATACGTTATTGACAGTATATTAAATAAGACCATATACAATAAGAATCCCAATCATTGAAGAGCAAATTGAACATGCTTCTCCAATGATGCTCAAAACCAAACCTGATATTTTTTTATGTTTTTTGTATTCTTTTATTCCCAAAACAATTCCTATAATAGATAAAACATGGCCAATAAGGGCAAATAACCAAGCAAAAACTATACCTATTATTCCTAAAATTAATGATACATGAGAGCCATTTTCTTCTTCAGAATTATGTTGAGGAGTGTTTTGAACAGGCGGTCTATTAATCATACATCCGCAATGCATACAAACTGCCGCTTCTTTAGATACCTCTTTGCCACAAACCGAACAGTACATTTTTATTCCTCCTGTTTTATGGATTTTTATTGTTTTGTTCGTCTGATGAATTTATATTTTGTTTGTTTTCGATTTCTAAAAAGGCAGTTTGATTTTCCATTACATAGCCCCTTACTGCAACAAAATAATAAATAGAGCCTATAACACCAATAACACCGCCAATAATAAGGTTATATACAAGAGTTATTATGGGCATTGTTAACGGTTTCATTTTTTCAACTATACCAACGGGGTGTAAAGGGAAGGATTTACTGTAATTAATATCTTGAATGGCGGATATTAAATTCAAAATTCCTACAATTAACACAAACCAATCAGCAAAAATTCCAAGAAGAATTTGAACTGCGCCAATTACAATCCAAATTATACCGTTTGTTTCTATTCTTTTTGAAATTATCGATACGATATTATTTGATGAATGAGAAGATTTATCATAAGATTGAGAATTGTTCTGATTGTAACCTTGCGGAACAGCGCATCCGCATTTTACACAAACTACTGCATTTTCGTGTATTTCATTACCGCAATAAGTGCAAAATTTAGACATTGATTTTCTCCTTTGTTCTGAAAATTCTACATTTTTTCTCTTGAAAATACAAATAACACGGTAATTATAACCTATTTCAGGTTAAAAGTCAATACCCTAAAACAGATTAAAATATTATAGTTGTGGACACAATAATATGTTTTAATAGGAAGAAAATTTATGTATACAAGAATTCGTGATTTAAGAGAAGATAGAGATCTGAATCAAACTCAAGTTGCAAAAATGCTCGGAATGTCACAAACAGGGTATTCAAAATACGAAACAGGAGAAAATGATATTCCAACAGCAATATTGATTAAGCTTGCCAGATTTTATAATACAAGTATTGATTATCTCTTGGGGGAAACCGATAATCCTAAAAGATATAAATGAGTTGATAATTCTGAATATATTTTAATTGGTATGAAATGTTTTATAGTTGACATTATAAAAGTGAATTAAAGTGGAAAAACTATAAATTAAAATATCAGACAAACCTTTGCGAGATACGATATACTTTGGGGGCGGGAATGATTTTTGAATCTTTCACGGACTAAAATAATAAATGCGGAAATTATTTTTGATAAAAATCAAGAAAAAATCATTTTTTTTCAAAAAAGGTATTGCAAATTGAAAAAGAATGTGATATAATAGCGAAGCTGTCGAGAGAGAGCAACTGAAAAAATGAATATGGCGCCATGGCCAAGCGGTAAGGCAAAGGTCTGCAACACCTCTATCCCCGGTTCGATTCCGGGTGGCGCCTCCAAAAAATCCTGCACGAAAGTGCGGGATTTTTACTTTTTACCTCTTACCTCTTACCTCTTCACTTTTACTTCAAATGGCAGGATTTTTTGTGAAGTAATAGGTAAAAGGGAAGAAGTAACAAGTAATAAGTAAAAGGGAAGAAGTAATAAGTAAGGTAGCTTTTCGCCCGAGCGAAAAGCATTTTATTATAAAGGTTGAAAAGTAAGATGTTTTGTGATATAATTAAACCATCAATAAGAAAGGCGATGAGGTTATGGCAGATAGTCCTTTAATTACGAAATCCAAAGAATTTGCTTTGCAAATTATCAAAGTCTGCAATTATGTAAAGCAGAACAAAAAGGAAAGTGTACTAACAAATCAGTTGATACGTAGTGGAACAAGTGTAGGTGCAAACATTCGTGAAGCATTTTACGGACACGGACCAGCGGATTTTATCGCCAAATTACAGATTGCCTTAAAAGAATGCTCTGAAAGCGAGTATTGGTTAGAGCTTTTATTTGAAAGCGAGTATTACGATAACATAGACATTCTTGAGAAGTGTATTGAGGTTAAGAAGCTACTTATCGCCTCGATAAATACGGCAAAAAGCAAAAGAATTATTCGAGTTGTTTAAACAAGATACTTTTGCAAAAATCAGATTGTTTGCATTGGAAATTGGACAACGCTACGGCTTTGATACAAGTGATTTTTTATCAGATACTGATGGTCATATTAGAAAAAGAGCTAAATAATGATTTTTTTATCAAGACCGGTAAGAAAATCTATTCTCATAAGATTCGTTCTCATAAGAGAGCGGATTTTTATTTTCTGCATTATTTACTTTTGCAAAGTTTTTCTTAATAGATTCTCTTTCGGCTTTGAAAAAAATTAGTCTTTCGCAGTACGTCGGTACAGCTTTGAGGTCTGTTTGCTCATTACGTCATTTTATTTATCACAAGCGATGAATTGGGGCTGTAAAAAACGTGTTTTTACAGCCCCTTGGTTCTTTAAAGGATTATCCTATTTGCGTAATGATAAGATGCGCAGAAACAGGTCTTGTTCCTCCTGCGAGGGGTGTTACTGTAAGAGCCGCTGCATTTCCTACGGGGTTTCTTACTGTTAAAACGGAGTCCTCCAAAGTAGTTGTCACAAGCGCCATGCCTACGATTTGAGAAGTTTCCGAGGCTTTGCCTACCACGGTGTAGTCTAAATCTTCATCGTTTAAAGTCAAAATCAATTGTCCTGCTTCATCTATACTTACTTCAAACAGTATTTGATATGTTCCTATATCCGCAAGATTAAATGAAGAGTCATCAATTCTGGTTATTCCGCCTCCGCTGTTGGCACCGTCTTGGGGAAAGCTGACATCTGAACCGGGTGCAACGGTTTCGGGATTGTTGGGGGGCATTAGTGCATAGTAATCCGCATAGTTAAGAACACCGCCTGCCGGCCCTTGTGGTCCTGTTTCGCCAATAGGCCCTTGCGGACCTGTTTCACCCTGTGGCCCTTGCGGACCCGTTTCACCGATAGGCCCTTGTGGTCCTGTTTCACCAATAGGCCCTTGTGGACCTGTTTCGCCAATAGGCCCTTGTGGTCCTGTTTCACCCTGTGGGCCTTGTGGACCTGTTTCACCAATAGGCCCTTGTGGCCCTATTTCGCCTTGTGGCCCTTGAGGACCTGTTTCACCAATAGGCCCTTGCGGACCTGTTTCGCCAATAGGGCCTTGAGGACCTGTTTCACCAATAGGCCCTTGCGGTCCTGTTTCACCTT
>JAZRPU010000096.1:0-2975 GCA_045649365.1 Eubacteriales bacterium
GGCTTCCTCTCTGAAATTCAATAAAATCAACGGTCTTTTTTTATCAGTATATTCAGGAAAATAAAAAGTGTTATAAAGTGGAGACGTTGAATGCGAAAATGCAGAAAAATAAAAAAACGTGAAAAAAACTCTTGAAATCAAGGGGATTGGTTAAACAAAAACACTATATTTTGTTCAAAATGCACAAAAACGCACTTTCAGAAAAGACCGTTTTGCACGAAAATGGAAAACATAATTTTTTTTGAAAAAAGGTATTGCAAAATTGAAAATCGTGTGGTATAATCTATCTCGCTGGTTGAGAGAAACCAAGCAAACAGACCAGAACAAACAAATGGTCCGGTAGCTCAGTTGGTTAGAGCGCCAGCCTGTCACGCTGGAGGTCGTGGGTTCGAGCCCCATCCGGATCGCCACATTCTAAACACTTCCGATCAAACAACTCGCAAGGGTTTAGATATGCCTCTGTAGCTCAGTTGGTAGAGCAGAGGACTGAAAATCCTCGTGTCGTTGGTTCAATTCCGACCGGAGGCACCATTTGCGGATTTAGCTCATTTGGTAGAGCGCGACCTTGCCAAGGTCGAGGTGGCGGGTTCGAGCCCCGTAATCCGCTCCAAAGAATAAGTGTAAAGTGGACTTTTAAAGTCCGCTTTATGCTTTACAAACAAAAAAATTGGAAAATGAAACCCAATTTCCACCTTTAACTTTCAATTTTCAATTTAATACGCTGATGTGGCACAGGTGGTAGCGCACATCCTTGGTAAGGATGAGGTCACGAGTTCGAATCTCGTCATCAGCTCCAAAAATACTCGTTCGGTAGAACGGGTATTTTTTTATCCAAGCCGCAGGCTTGGCGTGTCATCCGATGAAAGTCGGTATATCATCACGATTTTGCTGTATATAAAACTTTCTGCGGCTTGATGATATCAACACTTGCGTGTTGATGATATGCAATTCCTACGGAATTGATGATACACACGCCTTTTAGCTTGGTGTGGCGTGATTTAGTAAGAAAATGTGGAAAACATGGATAGAAAAGCAAGGGTGTGCTAAATTAATCGAAAGAATAGGGATCGTTTTTTTAGCGATAAACATAATTATAAGAATAGTGTAAGACACAAATTATCTATGATGGATTTATTTCTTTAGTTTATAAATATTCCGAAACGTTATTTCTTTCCTCTTGAATATTCGGAAACCTTGAAACCGTCAATTTCTCCCCGTTCCATTGCGCCGAAGATTCGTTGCTTCAGCCCCTTGTCTTCTTTTTCCAACGTAAAGAGAAGTTGTTTTATTTTTTCTCTGTCGGTGTTTCCGTCTTCGGGGCAGACCTTTTTTGTAATTTCAATGTTTTCCTTGTTAATGAAGCTTGTGACCATTTTTTCGGGGAGATAGATAAACGGTCTGATAAGGGTGATATCTTTTCTGTCAAGATAGGTTACGGGAGAGAAACAGCCGATTCTTCCCTCGTTAAACAGATTCATCATGAAGGTTTCTACAGCATCGTCAAAATGATGACCCAAAGCCACTTTTCTACAGCCTATGCTTATAGCCGCATCATGTATTGCTCCTCTTCTCAATTTTGCGCAAAGAGAACAGGGGCATTTTTCATTTCTGTAATTAAAAACTATATCGTATATGTCCGTTTTGATAATATGAAGCTCCACCTCTAAATCTTCACAAAGCTTAACAATGGGAGAAAGGTCGGCATCGGGGAATCCCATGTCCAGCGTTATTGCCACAACGGAGAAATTAGACGGATGAAAAACAGACAACGCCTTGAGAGCGCATAAAAGCGCCATGCTGTCTTTACCGCCTGAAACACCCACAGCGATTTTTTCACCTTGATTTATCATGTTATACGTATCTACCGCCCGACGAGTGTAGCTGAGCAGCGGTTGTATTGATTTAAAATGTTTCATAATAATACCCTCAATTCCTATAAATTGATTTTACCACGGATAAAAGAAAATTTCAACCCCATTTATGATTCTGAAAATTATAATTAATGCGGAATTCGGAATTAAGGATAAGCGGAAAGAAGAGCTTTTTCACATCGGGCGGAGTTATAATTAATGCAGAATTCGGAACGGGGAATGCGGAATTAAAAAAGCGAAGCATGAATGTTCAAAACCTCACAAAAAACGAGGAAAACGAAGAAAAAACCATGATTTTGAAAAAAGTTCAAAAAAGTACTTGACAAATGGGAAAAAAGTAGTATAATAGGGAGGCACGTTTGGGAAAATGTGCTTATAATTGTATTTAAAAATAAATAAATCAAAAAACGGAAGGGGATATTATCATGTCCACATTCATGCTCAGAAAAGAAGATGTAGAGCGCAAGTGGTATCTCATCGATGCAAGCGGAAAAACCCTTGGTAAAGTTGCCGCACTTGCTGCTACATTGCTTAACGGTAAACACCGTCCTGAATACACACCTCACGTTGATTGCGGTGACTGTGTAGTTATCATCAATGCTTCTCAAGTAGTTCTTACAGGAAAGAAGCTTGACCAAAAAGTGTATTATCGTCATTCAGGATACGTTGGCGGACTCAAATCCGTTAAATATCGTACACTCATGAGCACAAAGCCTGAAATGGCAGTTATGCTCGCAGTTAAGGGAATGCTTCCCAAAAACAAGATTGGCTCCGCAAGTCTTACAAGACTTCACGTTTACAAAAACGCTGAACACAAGCAGCAGGCTCAAAAGCCCGAAGCTATCGAAGTTAAATAAGGAGGAAAAAGAAAATGTACACACCTAAAAAACCTTATTTTTACGGCACAGGCAGAAGAAAGAAGTCTGTTGCAAGAGTTCGTCTTTACCCCGGTACTGGTTCAATCACAATCAACGACAGAACAATCGACGATTACTTCGGTCTTGAGACCTTGAAGGTTATCGTTCGTCAGCCTCTCACCCTTACAAACAATGCAGATAAGTTTGACATTGTTTGTAATGTAGAAGGCGGCGGGGTGACCGGTCA
>JAZRPU010000097.1:0-7362 GCA_045649365.1 Eubacteriales bacterium
TACAGCCTGAATAGATTTTTCCGTCAATAATAATACCCCCGCCAATTCCTGTGCCAAGGGTTATCATAACTGCGCTGTTTGCACCTTTTGCACATCCACAAACGACTTCACCTTTAGCAGCAGCATTTGCATCATTCTCAATATAAACAGTCTTTATACCAGAAAATTCTGAAAATCTACTTGTCATTGGATAATCCTTAAAAGGAAGTGTACTTGCAAAAACAATTTCTCCAGTTTTGCTATCTGCAACACCCGGTGTAGCTATTCCTGCATATTCTATATCTGAAAGTGTGAGACCCGCATCTTTAATAAGCTTCAAAGAAAGCTCTGCCATGGTTTTTGCTATTTTATCTGCCAAAACGTTTCTTTCCTCATCGGGAAGAGATTCATGGTTATGCAATGAATATGGTGTAGGAACAGATCCTTTAACTATTATTTTTCCCTCATCATCACAAATTCCAATAGCAACGTTTGTTCCTCCTAAATCAACACCTAAATAATACATCTTATATTCCTCCATAGTAGGTTAATTATTTTTATAAAAGATTCAAAGTCTATTTCTTGTCCTGCTCATACATTGCGGCAATTTTATTTGCCAACTCCAACGGAGTATTATACCCCATTTTCTTTTGTCTATTATTCATCGCCGCAATCTCGATTATTACTGCAAGGTTTCTACCCGGTTTAACAGGAATCGTAATGGAAGGAATTTTAATTCCAAGAATTTCCATATATTCCTCGTCAAGTCCCATTCTTTCATAAAGCTTACCTTGTTCCCAAATCTCAAGATTAATAACCATATCTATTTTTTCGGAAAGCTTAATAGAGCCCATACCGAAAAGTCTTCTCACGTCTACAACGCCAATCCCGCGAAGCTCAATATAGTGTCTGATAAGCTCGGGGGCAGAGCCAACTAAAGCTCTTGCAGAAGTCTTTTTTATTTCAACAGAGTCATCGGCAATTAATCGGTGGCCTCTCTTTATAAGCTCGATTGCGGTTTCGCTCTTTCCAATTCCACTATCTCCCAAAATCAAAACGCCTTCTCCGTATACTTCTACAAAAACGCCATGCGTTGTAATTCGTTCAGCAAGAGAAACTGAAAGCGAGCCAATCAATGCTGCCATTAATGGAGAAGTTAATTTTTCCGTACCATACAAGGGGACTTTATACTTACATGCCATTTCTTTCATTTCAGGAAAAATTTCTAATCCACTTGTAACAATAACCGCAGGCATTTTATGAGAAAAAAACTTATCAAGAGTTTTCTTTCTGTCTTCCGAAGAAAGATTCTCAAGATAACTGTGCTCCATGTATCCAATAAGCTGAAGTCGAGTTTCTTCAAAGTTCTCATAATATCCCGCAAGAGGCAATCCAGGACGGCTTATATCTGCTCTCTCAACAAAATATTCATCTATATTTTCAGGCACCCAGACTGGCTCCAAATCAAATTCTTTCTCAACAGACTTCAACGCTATGGAATATTTTTCATCTATAATTTTATTCATTTCATACCATCCTCTATTATTTCGCCGCCAAAGGCAACACAATCTTCATCGTAAAAAACAGCTGACTGACCAGGTGTTACCAACGTATCTGCTTCAAAGAGTTGAACATGTGCTTTATTATCAATTATCTTAACTGACGCTCTTACAGGTACAGCTCTGTATCTTGTTTTTACGGTAAATTCGCGTTCGTCAGAAAACTCTTCAGTTGATTGAAAATTAATATCTTTAACCCAAAATGAGGATACCTTCAAATCATCTCTCGTACCTAAAACGATTGAGTTTTCACAAGGGTCAATACGAGTTACAAAAGCCGGAAATCCCAAAGCGATTCCAAGCCCTTTGCGCTGACCTCGTGTATAGTTTTGTATTCCAACATGTTTTCCAAGTATTTTTCCATCAACAGAAACAAAATCACCTGAACTTGAAAAAACGCCTTTATTCTTTAAAAATTCACGGTAGTCGTTTTCTATAAAACAAATATCCTGACTTTCTTTATATCCTGTTGCTTGCTCAGAAAGTAACGTTTCCTTTAATACGTTGCCTAAAGGGAATTTCAACACCTTAAGCTGTTCTTCTGTGAGCTTCCATAAAAAATAACTCTGGTCTTTTTTTAAGTCTGTGGCTTTAGCAACACAATATCTGCTTCCAACCTTTTTGATTTTCGCATAATGTCCTGTGGCTATATATGGAATCCCTCGATTTTTGCTTTCTTCTAAAAGCGATTGAATTTTCACAAAGCGATTACATTCAACACAAGGATTGGGAGTTTTCCCTTTCTGATAATATGAAACAAAAGGAGAAACAACAAAATCATTAAAATCTGAAGACTTATCAATAACACAAAGTTCTATCCCCAATGATTCCGCAACTCTATTAACGTTATCTAATGGTTTATTAAGCATATTTATATACATTCCGCAAACGTTGAATCCCTCTTCCATAAGGAATTTTGCGGAGTATTCGCTATCTATACCTCCCGAAAGACCGAGAAGCACATCATTTTGTTTTTTCACTTTTTTCTCTTTTCCAAACAAAGCCTTTATTTTTTCTTTATTTTTTTAGATTTAGACAAAAACAATTCTCTGAAATATACTGCAACGGGAATAGAAAATACAGCCGCTGCTAAAAAGAACATCAATGCCATTGGAGTTGACTGATAATCTCCAAGAATAGAATCAAGCTTAATTAATCGAGCTAACTTTTCAAAAATGCCAAAGAAAGAAAATTCTTCTTTCAAAGCACTCATAGTTTCTTTAGAAGCATCAACTGTGAATCTTAAAGAACATGCGCAATTATAGCAAAACATCAGCAAAGAAGAAATAAAAGCAAGCAAATACACAGCGAACATAGCTGTAACAGACTTAACTCTCGTTTTCTTCGAGATTTCTTTTTCAGCTTCATAAGCTTGTTTATTCATTTGAAAATATGCCCTGCATTTATAAAACGCTACTAAATCAAGACCCTTTTTTCTTTTGGCTTCAATATAGTCAGCAGAAAGAGGAGAATTTGCAGGATATTCAAAAAGCTCAACTGTATATTTAATATCCAAACCCTGTTCTTTTTTGAAATAGTATCTGTAAAAAGTTTTTTTTATGAGATAAAGCCCCGACTCTGCCATTTTATTAAGCCAAAGCTCCTCGTCAGAATAAGAAAGGAAAAATCTATCTATAAACACTTCTTGATTGGATGACGATTGGATTTTAGACACTTTTATTACCCCCGTATATTATTATATTATCAACTTCTAAAAATACCCATTTAAGTATATATCAAAAAACATAAAAAGTCAACGGATATTTTCAAAAAACAGCCAAAAAGAAGAAAAAAGACCCACAAGATTCCTCCTTGCAGGTCTTAAAGCTTTTGAAGTGATTTTTATGACTCAATCAATTGTCATGTCCAATTTAAAACGCATTATTTTTCTCAATGTGTTTTTGGGGAATTCATCTTTTCTCACTTTAACTATACCTATTCGTTTGTAAGATACAGCTTTTTTATTATATTCGTCAACGTAGGATTTCAAATGCTTTTTGATATCTGTTATACCGTTCTTTTCGCAATAGTCATAGTCGGGATAAATTTCAGCCACAATAGCGTTTTGTGCTATTCCTCTTCTGCTTTGCCCTTCATATACAACTATTTCCAAAACTCCGGGAACAGCCATAAGCTCACTTTCAATCTCTTCGGGATAAACGTTTTTGCCATTCGAAAGAATAATAAGATTCTTTTTTCTACCCGTGATATACAAAACGTTATCGCTGTCTAATTTTCCATAGTCACCCGTTTTAAAATAGCCGTTTTTATCGAAAGCTGCAGAAGTAGCTTCCTTATCTTTGTAATAACCCAACATAACGTTTGAGCCTTTAACGAGGATTTCTCCCTCTCCATCTTCGTTAGGATTATCAATCTTAACCGTGTCAATTCCAAGAACGGGTCCAACGCTTCCGGAAACTGTTCTTTTGCTTCTGTTAACAGCAACGATTGGCGCACATTCGGTTATTCCATACCCGTTGAGAGTAGAAATACCAATTGCTTCAAAAAATTCAACAATTTCAGAATTAAGAGGCGCTCCGCCACAGATAATCAAATCAAGTTCTCCACCGAAAGCTTCTCTCACAGAGGAAAAAAGCTTCTTGCGAAGGTCGATTCCCGTTTTTCTCAAAGCGTTGCTAACCTTTATTGTCTTTTTCAGAATTTCTTCTTTACCTTGTCTTTTTACAGTAGAAAGAATCTTTCTGTAGAAGGTTTCAATATAAAGAGGAACAAGAACGAGGTGTCCGGGTTTTTGTTCTTTAAGCTCTTTTGACACAAACTTAAGTCCTGCTGAAATATAAACTTCGCACCCTATCATTACATGTCCTATAAGCATTACAGATGAACCGTAAGTATGATGAAGCGGAAGGACACCAACAGTTTTATTGGAAAAATCAACGTATTGAATTACGTCTGAAAGGTCTGACAAAAATGAATTTTGAGAAAGCATTACACCCTTACCTTTTCCCGTTGTGCCTGACGTAAAAACAAGAAGCGCCAAAGCCTTGGAGTCAATAGGGGCATTGAAATAATCATCTGAATTTTTCAAAAATTTCATTTCTCCCTTTGCTTTAAGAGAAATAAGGTTTCTTTCGTTTTCTTTGGCTCTCAAATAAACAGTAGGTGAAACTAAATTAACTTTAGATTCAATAATTTTCGCTTTTTCAGCCAAGTCCTCATCGCAGAAAAGGAATGAAGCATCTGCTGATGCCGCTGTATCTGCCAAGTCCTCCCCTTTCCATTCACCGTCAAGAGGAACAAGAACTCCTCCAATAGAAAGAACTGCAAAATAAGTCAATGCCCATTGATAAGAAAAACCACCAATGAGAACGCAATGTTTTCCCGTGCATCCCATTGATACAAGCTCACTTCCCAATGCTCTCACATCGTCACGAAGTTGGTTGAAAGATATTCTTTTTATATCGTTTTTATGTGGATTTGGCTTGTATGAATATGCACATTTATTAACATATTCTTCTGCAGCAAATTCAATAAGCTCTCGCACGTTTTCAAATTCTTTTTTCTCGTGTATTATTTCGGTTTTCATTTCGTTTTTTCCTTTCTCACAATGCCTAAAAAGACATAATTATGGAGGCAAACGCCCCACCAAAAAGCAATAATCGTTAATTGAAAATCGAGATATATTTTTCTTTATATCTATAATTTTTTAACTGAAATTTATGACTCGAAGACGCAGCACACCGTGTGCTGAAGTTTTTTATGCGGAAAAATTTTCCGCATGCAATAAAATTAAATTATTTTTTCAACCCTTCCATAAGGAAAGAAAAGCAATACTTAAAATTGTTTACAGCTTCTTCTTTAGGTAAATTTCTGCTAACAGCATCTGCATTATATCCACGGCAGAAACACCATATAGCATAGCTCAAACCTTCAGAATCTACAGTCTTTATTAAATCACGTTCCATAGCGTACTCTATAAGACCTTTAATTTCATTTTTCCACCAGTCAAAATTAACATCTGACAAGGAATCGCTCTGAAAGCAATAATCATTAAACTTCTTTTTATAGTCATAAGAAGCTTCAAGAGTTTTTGCGACAATATTAACAACTTGCTCAAAAAAATCAACGTCAGGATTGATTACCGAAGAAATACTCTCGCGTACCATCAAAACAGTGTTTTCATACAAAATTTCCATAACCTCTTCAACGTTGTGAAATCTGTTATAAAAAACTCGATTTGTAATGTTGAGCTTACGAAGTATTCTTCTTACTGTAACGCCTGACCGACCATGAATTTCTACAAGCTCTTGCGCGGCGTCTATAATATTTTGGGACATTTCATCACGAATTAATTCTTGTTTATCCAACGACAAAGCCTCCAAAATAATTAATAAGCATTTGTATTTTATCATTTTATTTATAATTTTTCAATGACAAAAAAGTAAATATTTATCACATTATTATTTTCCCATTTCCTTTTTATTTATTCATTTCAGCCTTTTAAGCTCATTTATCTATGAAATTTTATTGACTTTACTTTCATATTGTGTTATAATGATGTAACATATAGGAAATAATTTGTGTTTTTTTACATATCTTTTTTTAAAAGCTTTTTTAAGAGGAAACTCCAAATGAAAGAACTATTTGAATTTATTAAATCTATAGATTTCTCAAAAGCAGAAAATCTTATTGATTATTTGCGCGGAGCAAATATCTTTGCCTTAACAGCAAAACTGATTCTCGCAGTTTTATTCGGAGGCATTATAGGAATTGAACGCGGGAGAAAAAGAAGACCAGCAGGGTATCGTACCCACATTATTGTTTGTATGGGCGCTACACTTGCCATGTGCATAAGCAGATATATATTTGAAACGTTGAATATTAATATTGATATTTCCCGTATGGGAGCGCAAGTTGTAAACGGTATAGGCTTTTTGGGGGCTGGTACAATAATTGTTACAGGTCAGCCAAAAGTTACAGGACTTACAACCGCCGCGGGACTTTGGGCATGTGCATGTATGGGATTATGCATCGGCGCTGGTTTTTACGAATGTGCGCTTATAGCATGCCTTATGATATGGCTCACAATTTCTTATTTCACCGGAATAGAAAAGCATCTTATAGCGACTTCCCAAAATATGAACATCAGCGTTGTTGTAGCTGACACTTCCGTTTTGCCATTTATGTTCCAGATAATAAAAGATATGGATATCAAAATATACGATTCCGAAATTACTAACATGAAAAATCTTAAAAACGAGCCGCCTAACGTTTTGATAGAGATGAAAATGCCTAAACGAAGAAGGCATAGCGACGTTATTGCAACAATAGCTTCTATTGACGGAATTATTTCCATTGAAGAAGAATAAAATGAGGTACTTATAATGAATATTCATGACATTATCAATACCATGAGAGATACAGAAACCCTTGGAGTATTAACAAGATTTATATTTGCACTTGTATGCGGTGGACTTATAGGTTTAGAGAGGGAATACAAACGACGCGGTGCAGGATTCAGGACACACACATTAATTTGTATCGGTGCTACAATAACAACTCTCACAGGACTTTATCTTTACAACGAAGGTATGACAACCGACCCCTCAAGAATAGGTGCACAAGTTATTTCCGGAATGGGTTTCATTGGCGCGGGAACAATAATTGTTACCACGCGACGTCAAGTAAAAGGTCTTACTACCGCTGCAGGTCTTTGGACTTCTGCAATTATTGGACTTGCTATTGGAGCGGGTTATTACGAAGCTGCATTAATTGGCGTTGTTTTGGTTTTGACAGCCGAAATATTACTTGTCCGTTATGAACATTTTATAATTTCAACAGCAAAGCTGATGAACGTTTACAT
>JAZRPU010000098.1:0-6562 GCA_045649365.1 Eubacteriales bacterium
CCGTGAGCTTGTAAAGGATCTGGCAGGACTTTTCCACACAAGAATTGAGCTTCGTCAAATTGGTGTTCGTGATGAAGCGAAGCTTTTGGGTGGTCTTGGTATTTGCGGAAGACCTTTCTGCTGTAAGGAGTTTTTGTCTGAATTTGCACAGGTATCAATCAAAATGGCTAAAGAACAAAACCTTTCTTTAACCTCTTCCAAAATATCGGGTAACTGTGGCAGACTTATGTGTTGCTTGAGCTTTGAGCAAAAGGTTTATGAAATGGAATATGCCACGTTCCCCAAAGTAGATTCCCTTGTAGAAACACCACAGGGCAGAGGAGTTATTTGCGAAAGTAACTTCCTCACGGGAAAAATTAAAGTTAAGCTTATGGATGCAGACAGAGCACAGCCTGCAAAAACCTTTACCGCTGACCAGATAAAAGTTGTGGGAATGTTAAAGCGTAAAGAAATCGAGGAAGAGCCAAACCTTAATTAGTAAACTCTTTTCATGAACAGTCCTACGTATATTCAAGCTTATGGATTCCACTGAAGTAGTTGGATAAATAAAAAAACAAAAAAAGAGGTGTCTTGTATGAAAAAAATATGTTCTGTAACACTTCTGTGTTTAACTATTGTTTCATTTTTACTGCTTGTTTTACTTTTGGTTGATACGGGTATATCTGTATATCAACTTGAAAATATGGAAATTGATTCTTCTAATGATACTTTTCCCCTTGAATCTGTTGTAGGTCTTACTGTGTCTGCCTTTGCTATATGGGGAGGATGCTTGTTCTTCGGATTGGTTTTTGTATCTATAGGATTTTTTTCTTCGCTTATCAATAAAAAAATAGCCGCAAATCAACTTATCAGCAGAGTTTCCACCGCCTTTTTATACGTTAATTCCGTGTCGCTTCTGTTGGTGATTGGAACGTCTGTGTGTGGTGCAATATTTTAGTGCGAAATCCCACGATGAGAAGCGATTCTGTGAAAAAAGCTGATATCAATAGTTCTTTAATTAGTTTTCATGTTTTGCTGGCAGTCGGTTTAATTGATTTGATTTAAAGGATTTTTGAGAATGACAATTAAAGAAATATGTGATATATTGAGGGCTGAATTATATAATAAGGGCTTTGAATATGGCTTTATTGTTGACGGTAAAAAATACAGACCGAATATGGATTGCGGATTTGATAATGAATATTACCGTCTTTCAAAAACTATTTACGTTGTTCAAGAGCCTTCTGTTACCGTAAAGGAAAAAATTGGAACTTGTATAGATGCTGTTTTAGTAATGAAATCAATACTTGACAGCTTAAACGTTTCAAACAAGATTTGGCTGTTGCATAACAAGAAGAAAAACAAAGTGCATACTATACTTACATTTGATTGTGAAGGTAAAATAGTATATTTAGAGCTTACTCCTCAATCATCTAAATCGTGGTATGGCAGAGAGATTATTTATTCAAGGGAAAAAGAGCTTTTGCAAGAGTATGAAAATAACGATTATGATATTTCCGACGTAACAAATCTTATTACAGTAGGAGAGCAGCCTTACTTTTTGTTGAATAAATTAAACTGATAAGCCAAATTCTATAAAAATCAAAACTCCGACAGACTTCAAAGCTATGTTGGAGTTTTTTGTTTTTTCGTAATGCTTAAATTTGTAATGCTTAAAAATAATATTTATAAAAACGCTTTGATATGAGAGAACGTTTTCTCTTTTTGGAAATGCAATATTTATTTATCGGGGAGGAAAAAAACGTATTGACAAATGGAGAAAAATATTATATAATAACAAGGCTTAAGAAATGCTAATGTAGCACAGGGGTAGTGCAGCTGATTCGTAATCAGCAGGTCGGGGGTCCGAATCCCCCCATTAGCTCCACGAAAAAGTCCCTTTTGTCTTCAGACGAAAGGGATTTTTGATTAATTTGCTTTGATATGCGCCAAGTACGAGAGGTGTTGGCGGCAACTTTCAGATAACGAAAAACGGAAATTTAAAATATAAATAACATATTGACAACAAGTACAGAAAAAAGTATAATGATAATCTAAATCAATTACATGAGAAAGGAAAGAAAAAATGAAAAAAACGTTATCCACTTTATTAGTTTTGGCTTTGGCTTTGTCTTGCTTCCTTCTTGCCTCTTGTGGTGGCTCTGAAGAAAGCTCTGAAGCTGTTTCTTCTTCATCATCTGAAGCAGAATCCTCTGCCACATCTGAAGAAGCATCTGTAGAATCTGCTGTTTCTGAAGAAGCATCTGTAGAATCCGCTGTGTCCGAAGAAGCATCTGTAGAATCTGCTGTTTCTGAAGAAGCATCTGAAGTAGTTTCTGAAGAAGCTTCAGAAGAATCTGCTGTATCCGAAGAAGTTTCCGAAGAGCTTCCCGACATTTCCGAAAGCGTTTCTTATAAGCTTTTAACTGAAATTAATCCCGAAAAAGAGTTTTATTTTTCCGCAACAGCTCAACAGGGAACAATGTCCATTGGACGTGAAATCGGTGTTTTCCAAGGAAAATCCTTCCTTAAGAATATCATGGGCAACATGGCTATGACGGAAATTATTAAAGACGGAAAAAAATACACCGTAAATGAAGCCGCAAAAACTTATACCGTAGCTGATGCAGGTAATACTGAAAACGCTTTTGCTTCTTTTGTAGACGGACTTCTCGGCGCTGCTACCTACACAAAATCTGCACAGGAAGACTTAAACGGTGCAACTTATACAGTAGATACCTTTAAATTGACTGCTGACGGAAGTGAAGTTAAAATTTACGTCAGCTCTGAAAACAAGGTTGAGTTTTTGTTTATGAGTAACCTTCTTTTCGACGTGGAAATTTCAGAAACACTTCCCGAGGGTTGCTTTGACATTCCTGCTGATTTTGTTGATTCAACACCCGCTTAATTGATTCGACAATAAAATCGTTAAAAAATCAATAAAAAATCAGGCTGTAAAAAACGTTGCTTTTTTACAGCCTCTTTGTACGGTGTTTTATGAAAAATAAGTATTTAAGACTAAAGATAGCTTGCTATTCCTCTAACGTGTCAATGTCTGTAACGGGAAATATATCCCCGCTTTTGTTTCTTATCTTCAGAGCGCGTTATGGAATTTCCTTTTCGCTTCTTGGACTTCTTGTTCTTATTAATTTTTCTACCCAGCTTTTAATTGACCTTGTTTTTTCTTTTTTCTCCCATAAATTCAACGTGAAAAAAACGGTGAAGCTTATGCCCTTTTTATGCTTTGCGGGGCTTTGGGTATATGCTCTTTCTCCTCTTTTGTTCCCGAACAGAATTTATTTTGGAATCTGTCTTGGTACTGTCATTTTTTCTGCATCAAGCGGGTTAGGGGAGGTTTTAATCAGCCCCGTTGTTGCTTCTGTTCCCTCGGATAACGCTGAAAGAGAAATGAGCATTCTTCATTCTGTTTATGCATGGGGCGTTGTGGGGGTAGTGATTTTCTCTACTACATTTTTATATATTTTCGGAAGTGAAAGCTGGCAGATTCTTGTGTTTATACTTTCTTTTGTTCCTCTATGCTCTGCTTTTTTATTTTTCGGGGCAGAAATACCCGAAATGCAAAGCTTTGAAAAGGCATCGGGCGTTTTAAGTTTTCTTAAGAATAAAGGAGTTTGGATATGTGTTGCCGCTATATTTTTAGGCGGTGCGGCTGAATGCACAATGGCACAATGGGCATCGGGATATCTTGAGGGCGTGTTGGGAATCCCGAAAGTGTGGGGTGACGTTTTCGGCGTTGCTCTTTTCGGAGCGGCCTTGGGAATGGGAAGGAGCTTATATGGAAAATTTGGGAAAAACATTACCCGCGTTTTGATTCTCGGCTCTGCTTTTGCAACGGTATGTTATCTTCTGGCGGCGTTTTCTCCGTTTCCTTTTTTAGGTTTGATATCCTGTGCATTTACGGGATTTTGCGTGTCAATGCTTTGGCCGGGAAATCTTGTTGTTGCCGCGGAACGTTTCCCCGCGGGAGGCGTTACCATATATGCCTTAATGGCTTCGGGAGGAGATTTGGGCGCATCTGTTGGCCCTCAACTTGTGGGTATAATAACAGATTTTGCCATTGAAAATGAAAAAATAGTGGAATTTACCGCGTCTATTAGCGCATCCGCTGAAAGCATTGGAATGAAAGCGGGAATGGTAATAGGCTCTCTTTTCCCTCTTTTGTCAGTTTTTCTGTACCTTTTCACGCGAAAGAAAGAGGTTGAATTTACATAACTTTTTTAAAATACACACTTTTCAATTTTTTCGTACTATTATTTATGAGGGCACTCAATTACAGACGAAAGGAGGCAAAGCATGAATTTTAAAGAAAAAGCTACTATAGATGATGAAGAAATTATAGAGCTTTATTGGAAACGCGACCAATTGGCAATTGTAGAAACGGATAATAAATATAAAAACTATCTTTTTTCTGTTTCATATAACGTTCTTCATGAAAATTGCGACTGCGAAGAATGTGTGAATGACACATACCTTGGGGTATGGAATGCAATTCCGCCCACAAGACCAAAGGTTTTTAAAGCCTTTATCACTACCATTGTGAGAAGAATTTCCCTTAAGCGGTATTACAGCAATATGAAAAAGAGAGCAATCCCCTCTGAAATGACCGTATCTTTGTCAGAGCTTGAAGATTTTATATCAAGTGATGATGACGTAAGTGCGGAATTTGATTCTGAAAGACTTGGAAAAGTTATAAGCAACTTTGTACGTTCTTTGTCTGACAGAAATCAGTATATTTTCATGAGCAGATATTATATGTCCGAGTCAGTTGTTACAATTGCAAAGGAATTGGAATTAAGCCGTTCCACCATTAATAAAGAGCTTGCCGCTATCAGAAGTGCATTAAAGGAAAAATTGGAAAGTGAGGGCTATTCTGTATGAAAAAACAGGAGTGGACAGAGGGACTTGACCGTGTTGATATAGAAATTGTAGAAAAATACGTGGAACAGAAAAACAAATTTCAAGCCTTGAAAAGTCAGAGAGAAAAACGTTTTCGCCGCGGATTGCTTGTGGCGTGTCTGGCTCTTTTGTTAGTATCTGCCATAGTGATTCGTTCGTTTTCTATACCTGTGTGGCATAACGCCCGATATTCCGCGGAAGAAATAGCCGCTCTTTTCGGTAACCATAATAATTTTTTAGGTGCAGGTATAAGCGCATATCAAGAGGTTTACGTTCCTGATGAAAAATATTTGAATATTGAAGAGCTTTCGGAGGAAAAATATATCCCGCTTTATAAATATAACGTGATGGGGAAATATCCTCATGAGGAAGAGTTTAAAGAATTTGTAGACGGTATTTTACCTAAATACGCGGAAAGTATTTACGTTGAAATTCCCCAATACAAAATTGAAGATTCATTATTTTCAAACGATAAGCATGCAGAGTTTGACTCTGAAGATGAGAAAAACATGGGTGGGTGGTTACTTGTGAATCAAGACAAAAGATACTCCCGTTTTTCCATTCAGCGTGACCCGAAAACGAATTTATTGTTGAGAGGGGAGTCTATTCAGACAGATACAAGGCTGTCGGATGAAGAAATAATATCCTCTCTTGAATCTATAAAAAGTAAGCTGTTTTACATTTTCGGCGTATCTTTTCCCGATGTGGAAATAGTGCGCACCTTTGATGACTACAGACCAAGCGGAACGTCGAAAATCGTTGTTTATTTTTACGATGAAGAAGCTTCTGTCTTTTCTTCAGTTTTGGGAATTGCTCCAGAAGATTTTATTTGCATTGAGTTTTATAATTACGAATATAACGTCTATGGTACTGATGAAGATTATCTTTTAAAGGCAACAAGTATCACATACCGTAAATGCCGCGTTGATTCCTCAAAAACGTACACTCATTTTGCTGATGCTGAAAGAATTTCCTTGGAAGAAGCCGAGGATTTGTTATATAAAGGCTACGTGTTCGGCGGACATTCCTGCTCCGCATGTATGCAGGCACAGGAAAAGGTGGATTTTGAGGGATATGACTTCGTTAAATTGAAATATATAAGCGGAAAGTCTAACGGACATCCCACGATACAAATTCCCTTTTACGCTTTTTATAAAAAAATCGGTATCGCTACAAACGGAAATATTATTTATGCCAGAACGTACGTTCCCGCCATAAAAGTAAAGGGATATGAAAAATATTTCAAAAATCAGGAAAAAGAACATAATTAATATAAAAGCATTGAATATGGCTGTGTAAGTCTTGGTATCAACACGGTTTTAAAATGAATGCATGTGTGTGAAATAACAGCTTTGAAGCTGAATGTGCTAATTTTTGCATAAAATTGAGCATCTGTCATATATGAAAGGGCGAATGCATTTTTTGCATTCGCCCTTTGCTTAATAAGGTGTAAATTAAAAGGGTAAGTTTGTGGAATTTAAAGCTATTCCGTATATTCAACAATATCTGATATTTCGCAGGATAAACAGCGACAGATTTTGTCTAAAACGTCGCTATCATAACGTACAACCTTGTTTTTGTAGTAATTATCAATTATCTGATATTTTATCCCCGTTCGTTTCGATAATTCATAACGGGTTATTCCTTGTTTTTCCAAACATTCTTT
>JAZRPU010000099.1:0-4499 GCA_045649365.1 Eubacteriales bacterium
TCATATTTTGACTTCTAATCAAGGAATCGTTAAAATGAAAGCTCCGGGAGCAAAAAATCTTAAAAGCTCAACTCATTCCGCTGTGCAACTCTTTACTTATAGTGAATTTTCCTTCGCTCGTGGTAGAAATGGATATTTTACAATAACAGGTGCTGTTGCGAAAAACAGTTTTTTTGGATTGAGAAATGACGTTTTATGTTATGCTCTTGCTTGCTATCTTTCTTCCGCTGTTTCAAAGGTTGCTGTTAATGATAGTTCTTCTTCAGAAGTTTTAAGATTATTATTGAACTGTTTTTATGCTTTGTCGGAGCTTAAAATCTCCCCTGAAACAGTAAAACCGTTCTTTGAAACCAAGCTTGCTTCTGTATGTGGCTTTACACCCGTGTTACATTCATGTACGTCTTGTGGTGAAAAAGTCGATACAATGTATTTTGATTTCTTTTCATCGGGAATGATATGTAAAAAATGTTCTTTATCAATGGGGACAATGATAAAAAGCCGCAGGTTTTTTCAAATGACGCCCAAATCTCTTTATATCATTGAAAAGCTTTCAAAATGTGATATGAAGAAAATGTTTTCATTGAATGCTTATCTTTCGGATGAATCAGACAATAGAAATTTCAGAGCATTTTCCGAAGCATATATTTGCAATCTTTTTGAATATGAACCTAAAACATTATCCTTTTATAATCATTTAATGCGGAGTATTGAAAATGAAAAACTTCGACAAAAGCAAAAAAATACTTGAATTTGATAAAATACTTCATTCAGTTGCTTCTCTTGCAGCGACGGATGGAGCCAAAAAAAATATATTGGATATAATACCCTCAACAGACACCGTAACAGTGTTAAGACTCCAAAAAGAAACGACTGATGCAAAAGAACTTTCTGTAAAAAAAGGACGTCCACCTTTTGGAGGAGCCAAAGATATTACAGAGGCACTTGACAGGGCGAAAAAAGAAGCTATTTTATCCCAAAGAGAGCTTTTAGATATTGCTTATTTGTTGAGAACTGTATCTTCTTTGAAGAGATATTATAGCGGTTCTTCCGATAATAATTCATTGAATATTTATTTTGTTTCTCTTTTAGAAAATTCGTCTTTGGAAAAGAAAATTACAACGGCAATAATAGCAGAGGATCTTATTGCTGATGAAGCTTCAGATGAGCTTTTCAGAATTAGAAAAGAAATCAGAAAATGTGAAAACGCAATCAGAGATACGCTTTCTAAATATACAACAGGACAAAGATCAAAATATCTTCAAGAAAATATTGTTACAATAAGAAATGGAAGATACGTTGTTCCTGTAAAATCTGAACACAAAAATGAATTTCCAGGATTAGTTCACGATTCATCTTCATCAGGTGCGACTCTTTTTATCGAGCCGATGGCTATTGTTGAAGGGAATAATAAACTTAAAGAACTTTTGGCGAAAGAAAAATTTGAAATAGAAAAAATTCTTTCAGAACTTTCAAACGATGTAGGACATTTTTCTGGGCCATTGGCAATTAATTATAAGGCAATTTGTGATATTGATGCTATATTTGCTCGTTCGGAATATTCATATCAAATTAATGCGACCCCTGCTGAAATTTCAGTGAATGAAAGAATCATTAAGCTTGTAAAAGCAAGACACCCTCTCCTGCCTAAAGATACGGTTGTTCCTATAAGTCTTTCTTTTGGTGGCAAGAAATCATCATTGGTTATTACAGGGCCAAATACGGGCGGAAAAACTGTTACTTTGAAAACTATTGGACTGATGGCACTCATGGCACAATCGGGACTTCATCTTCCTGCATGCGATGGCACTACTGTGCCTGTTTTTGATGCTATATTCCCTGATATTGGTGATGAACAAAGTATTGAGCAATCTCTTTCAACTTTTTCATCTCACATGGTTAATATTGTAAACATAATTAAGAATTGTAATAATAATTCGCTTGTTTTGTTTGATGAAATTGGTGCGGGAACTGACCCAGTGGAAGGTGCAGTTCTTGCAATTGCTGTTCTTGAAGCTATAAAACACAGTGGTGCAATACTCGCCGCAACAACACACTATGCAGAATTAAAATTATACGCTTTAGAAAACGAAGATGTTTTGAACGCAAGCTGTGAATTTGATGTTGAATCCTTAAAACCTACTTATAGACTTGTTGTGGGATTACCAGGCAAATCCAATGCATTTGCTATTTCAAGTCGTTTGGGAATGCCTGATTTTATTATTGAGAGAGCCAAATCAATAATGAAAGAAGAAAATACAAAGTTTGAAGATGCAATCAGAAAGTTAGAAGAAACAGAAAGCTCTCTTGAAAAAGAAAAAATCAAAGCAGAAAAAGCTAAATACGAAGCTGAAGCTATGCTTGAAGAAGCAAGAAAACGTTGCAACGAAATTGAAGCTGCTGCTAAAAAAGAACTTGACAAGGCTAAAGAAAATGCAGCTAGAATTCTTGCTGCAGCAAAATCATCAAGTGATTTTGTATACGATGAGCTTACAAGACTTCAAAAAGAAAAAGAGAAGGCAAATTTAAAAACTGCCATGGCAGATGCAAGAAACAAAATAAGAACTTCCCTCAATATTGCAAGCGAACATTTATCCATGAATGAAGAAGATGATGAAGAAGATACAGAAGATATTTCTCAATTTAGAATTGGTGATACAGTTAAAATCAAGGGGCTTGATCAGGTCGTAACTATTCTTGACATTAATGGTGAAAATGCTATTGTAAAAACAGGAATGGCAAAAACCAAGATAGCTTTATCAAAATTATCATCTGTTCCTAACGATGTTTCTGCTAAAAAAACATCTGTGAAAGGCATAACCGTACCACATCGAAAAGAAGCACTTCCAAAAGAAATTGACTTAAGAGGTCAGACTGGTGATGATGCATGGTTTATGGTGGATTCATATCTTGATTCCGCGGTTTCAGAGGGTTATACTTCTGTTACACTTGTTCATGGCAAAGGAACAGGTGCTCTTAAAGCAGCTCTTTGGAAATATCTCAAAGGTGATAAAAGAATACGTTCTTATCGTCTTGGAAGATATGGAGAGGGAGATACGGGAGTTACAATAATTGAACTTAAATAAATTCTGAAGAATGGTATTTTATTATGAATAATAACTGTTTGTACTCACGAACAGAGCTTTTGCTTGGCGAAGAAAAAGTAAATAAATTAAAAGAATCTACGGTTATGATTTGTGGACTTGGTGGTGTTGGAGGATACGTAGCTGAAGCCATTATTCGAATTGGCATTGGAAGAATAGTGTTTATTGATTCTGACAATACAGATGTTACTAATTTAAACAGACAAATTCTTGCCACAAAAAATACATTGGGAGTACCTAAAGCCTTATCTGCTCTCGAAAGAGCCAAAAGTATTAATCCTGATGGAGATTTTATATCTGAAATTCTTTTTTTGACACCTGATAATATACCTTCTCTGTTAGATAAATACAAACCCAATTGTGTTGCTGACGCTATTGATAACATTACAGCTAAACTTTCTCTTGCGGTAGAATGTCAAAAAAGAGATATTGGACTTATATCATCTATGGGCACAGGTAATAAAACAGACCCACAACGTTTTAAAGCTGATGATATATTCAAAACTTCTGTTTGCCCTTTGGCAAGAGCAATACGCCCCTTATTGAAAGAACGAGGTGTAAAAAAGTTGAGAGTTGTATACAGTGACGAACCTCCGGTCAAATGTAAAGAGGGAATTGGAACTTTATCTTTTGTTCCTGCAACTGCGGGCTTGATTATAGCTCACGAGATTGTTAAATTGCTTATCTGATTGTTTTATTTGTTTTTTAAATAATGAATAAAATATATATGGAAAAATTATAAAAACTATTGAAAAAATAAAAAAAATAAGGTATAATAAAAATTAAAATGTGTTGTGTTGTTTTTAACACAAGTAATTAGTAAGGAGTATATTAAAATGTTTGAAGAAATTAAAGGCATAATTGCTAAACAACTCAGAATCAAAACGGAAGATATTAAAAATTCCGACAGATTGATTGAAGACCTTGGTGCTGATTCTCTTGAAATGGCAGAAGTTCTCATGACTATCGAAGAAAAGCATGGAATTTACATTTCTGATGAGGATGTTGCTAAAATTAAAACGGTTCAGGATATAGCAGATTATCTTGATAAGCTTTAATATTTTTCAGATACTTTAACTGAAAAATATTATTTTCTATTTTTTATAACTTCTAATAAATTCACTTTTACATTTTTAAAATATTACTAATATCAGAATGGAAGGTATTTTATCATGAAATGTTTAGTAGGCGCTAATGTAGAAATTAATAACATAGGTCCTGTATTAAATTATCAAGATGGAGTAAAAGCAGAGTTTTCTATTAATAATGGAATGTCTAATAGTATGGCTATAGAATTATATTTAGATATAACAGCTATTAGTGATGTTAGTTTATTAACTGAATCTTTAAAATATGTTCTAGTAGCAGACTCTACAGGTGGTACTAATTATGATTATA
>JAZRPU010000100.1:0-2845 GCA_045649365.1 Eubacteriales bacterium
CTCACCATCAACCTCAGCAAATTCAATAGTTGAAATTGAAAGCTTTCTTGGATGAATCTTACCAATATCATCGTGGGTGTGGTAAATAATAAACATTTTTTCACCATTGGGAGAACGTGTTATACAATGGTGACCGATACCGCTTACAATTTTATTATCTCCAACAAGGATAGGATTGTTTTTATATCTTACAAATTCTCCGAGAGGGCTGTCTGATACAGCATAGCAAACACAATAGAAAGGAGATTCAAAATGTGAAGCCGCATAGGTAAGATAATATTTTCCGTCCTTCTTAAGCATATAAGGTGCTTCAACAACACCGTTTATATGGCATTCATAAGGCTCTGTTGCTTTGAATACCATTTTTTCTGTTGACCAATCGGGAGTGATACGGTCATCGTTCATTTTACATGCCCAAAGTGCATATTCATGACCTTCTCTCCATGAAACGTAGTATATATACATTTCATCGCCTTCAAAGTAAATATGTCCGTCAATAGAACGGTCAATCACAAATCCTGTTGCTTTAAAAGGTCCCATAGGAGAATCAGCAACAGCCATTCCCAAATGTTCATCAGCAGTATAAAGCATATAGAATTTTCCATCTTTTTCTTTTACATCGGGAGCCCAGTACCAACGAGTAAGCTCGTGGTTTCTGAAGCATTCACCCTTATTTTCCCAATTAACTAAATCAGTAGAGGTATATACCTCGTAATAATCATCGATATCCATTGACGTCGCATAAAGGTAATAAACTCCTTTGTAAAAAAGAACGTCTGGGTCGGCATGATGTGTTAAAATAGGATTTTTAAACGTTTTCATTTATTGAACCTCCAAAAAATAATTTTCGTTAATGTACTGTATGCATTTTACAACATATATTCAAAAAAGTCAAGTAAAAATGCACATTCTTACATAGTTGATTATTGACTTTTTTTGTTATATGTGATATACTTAAACAAGTAAAATAGGTGAATATTTCACCCAAAAAATAAAAACATAGGAGATATTGATATGGGATATCTTAAATTCAAATGCGAAGCTTTAGAAAGCTTCTGTCTTGATGCTTTTGTAAAATTTGGTTTTACAGCCGAAGAAAGCCGTATTATTACAGACGTTCTTCTTCTCTCTGATCTTTACGGTATTGAATCACACGGTATGCAACGTCTTGTTCGCTACCACAAAACCATCGCTAAAGGCATGGTTAAAGTTGATGCAAAACCTGAAATCGTTTTCGAAACTCCAATTACTGCAGTTATCGATGCTCACGACGGAATGGGTCAGCTTGCAGGACATAAAGCAATGAAGCTTGCTATTGAAAAAGCAAAAACAGCAGGTGTTGGTATTGTTTCTGTAAGGAATTCTAACCACTACGGTATCGCAGGATACTATGCAAAATTAGCATGTGATGAAGGTCTTATGGGATTCTCTTGCACAAACTCTGAAGCTATAATGGTTCCCACGAACGGCAGACTTGCAATGATTGGCTCTAACCCTATCGCTGTTATGATGCCAGCAGAACCTTATCCTTTCCTCTTTGATGCATCTACAACAGTTGTTACAAGAGGTAAGCTCGAAATGTATAATAAGAGTGGCAAACCCCTTCCCGAAGGTTGGGCTCTTGATAAAGACGGACACGCTTCTACTGACGCCCCTGATGTGCTTAAAAACATTGTTGCTAAAAACGGTGGCGGTATCATGCCTCTTGGCGGAAACTGCGAAGTTAACGGTAGCCACAAAGGTTACGGTTGGGGTATGGTTTGTGAATTATTCTCCTCAATACTCTCTATGGGTATGACTTCCAACAAATGTATGCAAGGAACAAAAGGCGGAATTTGTCACGGATTCATGGCTATCAATCCTGCTTATTTTGGTGATACCGAAGCTATTAAAGCTCACCTTTCCAACTATCTTGAAGAACTTCGTCAAAGCCCCAAAGCTGAAGGCGCAGACCGTATTTATACTCACGGTGAAAAAGAAATTTATGCTATTGCAGACAGAAAAGAAAACGGTGTCAGCGTAAACGAAAACACATACAGAGAAATGGCTGATATGGCTCAATATTTAGGAATGGATATTGAAAAATATTTTGGAAAAATTGAACTTTCCGAAAGCAACGGAATGTTTGGAAATAACTATTAATGTATAATTTTCAAGGGAGATAAATCTCATGAGCGAACAAAAAAAGATGACTATAGCAGAAGAAAGTCTTGCTTTACACTATGAGAAAAAAGGTAAAATTGAAGTTGTTACCACTGTTAAAGTTGAAGACAAAAAAGATCTTTCTTTAGCATATACACCTGGTGTTGCTACACCTTGCCTTGAAATTCAGAAAAATGTTGACCTCTCCTACGACCTTACCCGCCGTTGGAATATGTGTCTTGTTGCAACAGACGGAACTGCTGTTCTTGGACTTGGTGATATCGGTCCTGAAGCAGGTATGCCTGTTATGGAAGGTAAATGTGTTCTCTTCAAAGCTTTTGCTGACGTTGACGCTTTCCCTCTTTGCATTAAAAGTAAAGATGTTGACGAAATCGTTAAAACTATCTATCTTATCTCTGGTAGCTTTGGCGGTGTTAACCTTGAAGATATTTCAGCACCTCGTTGCTTTGAAATCGAAAGAAAATTGAAAGAAATTTGTGATATTCCTATATTCCACGATGACCAACACGGTACAGCTATAATCGCTCTTGCTGGTATCACAAACGCTCTCAGAGTTGTTAGAAAGAAAAAAGAAGACGTATCCATCGTTATCAACGGTGCAGGCGCTGCTGCAATTTCCATTACTCGTTTGCTTCTTACTGCAGGATTTGAAAATATCACTCTTTGTGACCGTAAAGGTGCT
>JAZRPU010000101.1:0-3438 GCA_045649365.1 Eubacteriales bacterium
CGTCAATATCAGGAGCATCAGCGTAAGTTCTGCCGTAATAGCTCTCTGCAGCACTATCATATCCCTCGCACAAAACGGTCATTGTTTTTCCAACCAAGTCGGATCGTAGCCATGTCGTTCTGTGAGCCAAGGAGTTGATCATTTGGTTTGTCTTCCTAAGACCGCTTGGCCTCCGACTTCGTCAATATCAGGAGCATCAGCGTAAGTTCTGCCGTAATAGCTCTCTGCAGCACTATCATATCCCTCGCACAAAACGGTCATTGTTTTTCCAACCAAGGTATCGTTATATTCGCTATGTATTTTCATTTGAGCACGCATTATAGCATCTCTGCGGCTCTTTTTCTTCTTGGCGTGAACTTGTTCAGGCATATCGTATGCTTCAGTTCCTTCTTCGCGGGAATATTCAAATGCGCCTAATCTTTCAAAACGAGTTTCTTTTACAAAAGCCAAAAGCTCGTTAAATTCTTTTTCGGTTTCCCCTGGGAAACCCGTTATAACAGTTGTTCTGATAACCACATCAGGTATTTTTTCTCTGAGCTTTTTAATAACGTTTTTAATGGATTCAGAAGTATCTCTTCTGTTCATTCTCTTCAACACTCCATCGGAAATGTGTTGAATAGGCATATCAATATATTTTACCACTTTAGGATTTTGAGCGATTTCATCAATAAGGGAATCTGTTATTCTTTCGGGGTAGCAATACAGAATCCTTATCCACTGTATTCCCTCTATTTTAGAAAGCTCTCTCAAAAGTGAATCAAGAGCATAAGTGCCGAAAATGTCTTTCCCGTATGCTGTTGTGTCTTGAGCCACAAGACAAAGCTCTTTTATTCCCATTTCAGCCAAGTCATTGGCTTCTTCTATAATTTCAAGCATAGGACGGCTTCTGAAACCACCGCGTATAGAAGGAATAACACAATATGCACATTTATTATCACAGCCCTCTGCAATTTTCAGATATGCAAAATGTTCAGGCGTTGTAACAACTCTGTTTCCATCCAATGGGATATCTGCAGGATTTGGAATGAAAGAATATTTTTCTCCGTTATAAGCCGCTGTAACTGCTTCTACAATTTTCAATGCACCGCCAACACCAACAATGGCGTCAACCTCGGGAAGCTCCTTCAAAACCTCTTCTCCAAAACGTTGAACAAGGCAACCTGTCACTACAATTCCTTTCAAAGTGCGGTTTTTCTTCAACCATGCCACGTCTAAAATATTATCTATAGCCTCTTGCTTTGCATCTTTAATGAAAGCACAGGTATTAATAACCACAACGTCTGCATCAATATCTTCGGGGACTACCTCGAATCCCGCTTCAGATAATTTATACAACATTATTTCCGTATCTATAAGGTTTTTAGGACATCCAAGAGATACAAATCCAACCTTTATGTTCTTTTCTGCCATTGTTCATTCTCCGTTTTGCTTTTAATCATACATCTCCAAAAAAGATTTTGAAGATTCATAAGAATAGCCTTGACGCATTAAATATTCCAACGCTTTTCTTTTTTCTTCCAATGAAAGCTCTTCACCAAATTTTCGTTTCACAAAAAACTCCATATTCTGATTCAAAACTTCATCAGAAAAGTCATATTCTTCAAAAACGAGCGACGTTATCTCACGTGAAAAGCCCTTTTGGTAAAGTTTCGCTTTTATTTTTGCAGGGCTCATTCGACAATTGATAAAATATTCTTCGCAAAGGTCAAAGGCAAGCCTTTCATCATCAATATATCCGTTCTCTTTCAAAATTTCCAAAGCTGAATCAACAGCTTCTTTGGAGAACTTTCCAAAAAGCTTAATTTTCAGCTTTTTTTCAGTCATTGCTCCATATTCAAGATGCTTCAATGACTTTTGAATGCACGAAAGCTTCTCCGAAGAGAAAGACAAATCATCAAAAAGAAATTCGTCAACAACTGCTCCCGCTTTAAGAACGCCTTCTCCTATCCGTCTGTAATCTGCCGCTGTTATCGTAAACTTGCTGTTATCTTCAAGCTGTAACACGTACTCAAGCCCGCCATGTGTAGCTCTGACGCTTTTTATCAAATATCCTTGTGGAAAAAATTCGTTCATGAATCACTCTTTCAGAAGAGTTCACCGTCTTCGGCTTCTTCGTCAGCTCTTTCAAAAATGTCATCTTCATGTTTTGTCAAATCTATTTCATTTTTTCCCGCTCTTATTTTAGCTTCTATTTCATCTGACAAAGCCTTATCTGTTTCAAAAAGCTTTCTCACAGCTTCTTTTCCCTGACCAAGTCGTTGACCGTCATAAGAGAACCACGAGCCACTCTTGTCAAGAATACCAAGTTGAGTTGCAAGCTCCACAATTTCACTTTCTTTTGAAATTCCTCTACCATAAAGAATATCAAATTCAGCCTGTTTAAATGGAGGTGCTACCTTGTTTTTAACAACCTTACAACGCGTATGGTTACCTATAATTTCCCCGCCTTGCTTTATTGCATCAGCACGTCTTATATCAATGCGAACGGAAGCGTAGAACTTAAGAGCAACACCACCCGTTGTTACTTCGGGGTTTCCATACATAACACCGATTTTTTGTCTGAGCTGGTTAATAAAGATAACTGTACAGCCAGATTTAGAAACAACTCCGCTCAATTTTCTCAAAGCTTGTGACATTAATCTCGCCTGAACACCAACGGAAGACTGTCCCATGTTTCCTTCAAGCTCACTTCTGGGAACAAGTGCCGCAACAGAGTCAATAACAATAATATCAACCGCACCTGATCTTGCAAGAGCTTCCGTTATCTCAAGAGCTTGTTCGCCACAATCGGGCTGTGAAACAAGAAGTCTGTCCAAATCAACGCCAAGCGCTCCCGCATAAACAGGGTCAAGGGCGTGTTCAGCGTCAATGAATGCTGCTTCGCCACCTGATTTTTGCACCTCTGCAATAGCGTGAAGAGCAATAGTAGTTTTACCTGAAGATTCAGGTCCATATATTTCAGTTATTCTTCCCTTGGGAATACCACCGATACCCAAAGCCAAATCCAATGTCAACGAGCCTGTAGAAACTCCCACAACTTCCATTTCAGCGGCTTCACCCAATCTCATTATTGAGCCTTTTCCACACTCTCTTTCTATTTGCATTATACAGGCATTAAGCGCAGCCGCTTTTTTATCCTCACGGCTTTCAGCCTCTTTGCTTTCCTTGCGTTTTTTTGTTTCTGCCATATTTATCAACCCGCGGAAAACCGCAGCCTTTCCTTTTAATATATACTGTTTTCCATATTACTCCGATAATGATAACACACAAAGGCAGTTTTGTCAATATAAACTTTAAATATAATTAACTACAAAACCAACAGATTTCAAGTTGACAAAGCTGTTTTTTTGTTGTATAATTACATTGATTCAAGTGGCAAAAATGTATTTTTTTTAAAGAAGTTTTTTCGTTTTTTTAACGGATAAAAAATTACCCTTT
>JAZRPU010000102.1:0-1698 GCA_045649365.1 Eubacteriales bacterium
CTGTTTTCTGAAGGTCGATGATATAGATACCATTTCTTTCTGTGAAGATGTATTCTGCCATTTTGGGGTTCCATCTTCTTGTTTGGTGTCCAAAGTGTACACCTGCTTCCAAGAGCTGTTTCATTGAAATAACTGACATGATATGTCCTCCTGTTTGGGTTTTTTCCACCATTGCCTTTGGATTTATGCCGCAATCTTGTTCCGCCTTTCACCTCGGAAACATTAAACCCGCGACACAGGGCAATGTGTGTTTTGACTCTGATTTCGCAAAGTCAAACTATAATATCACATTTTTCCTCAAAAATCAATACCTTTTTGAAAAAAAGTTTTATGTACAAAAAAGAATAATTTACACTTCTGTGTAAATATATTCCAAATAATTTCAAATGCTTGACGTTGTAGTTTTGAATCAAACGCTTGACATTGGAGTTTTGAAATGGTACAATGAACTTGTAATTATTAAAAGAGTGGAGAGAGAAAAATGTATAAATTCAAAACAAAAGGCGTTTGTGCTGCTTCAATACAGTTTGAGCTTACGGAAGATAAAAAAGTTAAAAACGTTTCTTTTTGCGGAGGCTGCAACGGAAATCTCAAAGCGATAAGTAAGCTTGTTGAAGGAATGAATGCGGAAGATGTAATACGTATATTGAAAGGGAACACTTGTGGCTTTAAGTCAACTTCGTGTGCTGACCAACTTGCCAAGGCTCTTGAGGAAGCATTGGTAAATTAATGAATAGATAAAACTTCGCTTCACGATATAAGGTCACATAACGCTTCAGCAAATAATGCTGCGGCGTTTTTTGCTTCTTCGGGAGTGTTTCCCGCTGTTCCTATTTCAATAGTGATAAATCCATCGCTGGAGTATTGTCCGTATCCTGATGGGAGAAGAGTAACCCCCATAGATAGCTTGGGAGTTATATTACAGAGTTTTTCTGAAAGTGCGTATGACAGCGAAAGATTTGTTTTCCAGTCGGGAAAATCAGCCCCGTTTTCGTCGCACCCGGATTTAAAGCCTATTTGTGCTGTTTTCCCCTTTTTTGTGTTTGTGACCGCTTTAATGCAGTTTCCGCTTTGCGAGAAAACAGAGCCTCTCTGAATATCGATAACGTATTTGATTTTGGGATTGTTTTTTGTGTGATTTTTAACTGCCTCAATTGAAAGAGAATACGCGTTACTATAGCTTATTTTGTCAAACATAGTTTTCTCGTGAATAACCGTGATGCCTTTATTTTTTAATTCGTTTGCCAAAGCTTCTCCTGCACAAAGAACGTTGAGGTTTTCATTTTCGCTTTTAAGGGTAGAGTTATTTGTAATATATCCTTCTTCAGAGTAGCTTTGAGTGGCGTAGGTGTGTATAATCAGAACAGCCACGTCTTTTTCTTTCTCGGGGATGAAAACCAAATCATCTTTATTTATCTGATATCTTGTTTGATTGTCAAAATCATTTCCCGATAAGTCAGCGGAAATAATCTTCGAGGCGTTTTCGGGCAATGAAATGTTTGACCCGTCTTCAGCGAAAACATCTTCTGCGGACAATGTATTAGATGAATCTTTTTCAAAATCATCGAAACCGTGAGATGCACTTAAATTGTTTTCGAATAAGAAAGGTACGGAAACGAAAATTATTATTGCCCAAATAAAAAGCTGAATGCGTTCTTTTACATCTGATTTCAGGAACATGAGTTACCTCCTTGAGTT
>JAZRPU010000103.1:0-3341 GCA_045649365.1 Eubacteriales bacterium
TTTTATACACTCTAGTTGGGACACCGTCAAAGGTCTGGCATGAAGACGCCATCTCCCTTCCGCATGTATCATTTGTACTTTCCCCACAGCAATTATAGTTTTTCCTGTTTCGACCTCCCAAAGAAACTCCAAAAGCTGAAGCAGTTCCGTTATTACATTTACAACTCATACAGTACCCCCTTTCCACATTATTTATATTATTAAATGCAAACAAGCAAAAAGGAGTTACCAAATGTTTCTACCCCTTACAAGAGAAGAATTTGATGCAGCAGGAATTTCACAAGCTGATTTTATATTTGTCACGGGTGATGCATACGTTGACCATCCCTCTTTTGGAACAGCAATACTTTCAAGAGTTCTTCAAGCGGAGGGTTATTCAGTAGCTATTATTTCTCAACCGGATTATAAAGGTATTTCTGATTTCAAACGTTTTGGACGTCCACGACTTGCTTTTTTAGTTAACAGCGGGAACATTGATTCTATGGTAGCTCATTACACAGCATCGGGAAAACCAAGAGGAGAAGATTATTACTCCCCAGGAGGAATAAAAGGTAAAAGACCCGACAGAGCAGTTATTGTTTATTGCAATAGAATAAGAGAAGCCTATGGTGATGTTCCCATAATAATAGGTGGAATAGAAGCCTCCACAAGACGCTTTGCCCATTATGACTATTGGAGCAACAAAGTAAGAAGAAGCATACTTATAGATTCAACCGCAGACATTTTAGCATTTGGAATGGGCGAAAACATTCTGAAAAGAATTGCATTTTTGCTTGATAAAGGAGTTCCTGTTAAAAAAATCCGTGATGTAAGAGGAACTTGCATTACTGCGGAAAAGGACTATATTCCTAAATTTGATTATGTCAAAACATACGATTACAATACCTTGAAGGAAGACAAACGCGCTTACGCTTCGGCTTTTAAAATCCAATATGAAAATCAAGACCATATCACAGGAAAAGCAATTATAGAAGAATATGACAAATGCATTATTGTTCAAAATCCCCCCATGCCTCCGCTTACAAGAAAAGAGCTTGATGCAGTATATTCACTTCCATACATGAGAGATTATCACCCTTCATACGAAAAAGACGGAGGAGTACCTGCAATTAAAGAAGTGAAGTTTTCTATCGCTCATAATCGTGGCTGCTTTGGCGGATGCAATTTTTGTGCCATAACCTTTAATCAAGGAAGAACTGTAACCTCGAGAAGCATTGATTCTGTAGTAAAAGAAGCAGAAATAATAGCAAGCATGCCTGATTTCAAAGGATACATTCACGACATCGGCGGGCCAACAGCAAACTTCAGAAATGCTTCTTGTGAAAAGCAAAAGAAAAACGGCATGTGTTCAAGAAAACGTTGTTTATTTCCCACACCGTGCAAAAACTTAAATACTGATCATGGTGATTATATTGAACTTTTAAACAAAGTAAAAGAAGTTAAAGGCGTTAAAAAAGTATTTATTCGTTCGGGTGTAAGATATGATTTTGCACTCTGTGAAAAAAGCGACAAATTCCTTAAGCAATTAATTTCAGAACATACAAGCGGACAGCTAAAGGTAGCTCCAGAACATTGTTCGGATAACGTGCTTAAATACATGGGAAAACCGTCTTTCGACATATATAAGAAGTTTTCCGAAAAGTTTTACAGAATCACCAAAAACTTTGACAAGGAACAATATCTTGTTCCCTACCTTATGTCATCGCATCCGGGAAGCAGAATAGAAGATGCTATTGAATTAGCATTATATTTAAAGAAAAACAAAATCAATCCCGAGCAGGTTCAGGATTTTTATCCAACGCCGGGAACAGCTTCTACTTGCATGTTTTACACAGAGCTTGACCCGTTCACTATGGAAAAAATCTACGTTCCAAAAACCTATGAAGAAAAGAAAATGCAAAGAGCTCTTTTACAGTTTTCGCGCAATGAGAACTATGAAACTGTAAAAAAAGCGCTCATAAAAGCAGGACGTGAAGACCTTATAGGCAATGGTGAAGATTGTCTTATTTGGTACAGACAAACATCGGATAGAAAAAAGATAGATTCATCTGATAAAAAAATCAACGTTTCCAATAAAAAGCAGAATCACTTTGATAAAAAAAAGAACGCTACAAATAAAAGACATCCTCCCTTGAAGAAAGAAACTTCAAAGCGTGGTAAATCATCAAATATCGATAAGCAATCGCGGCCTTCATCAAAAACTAAAGGAAGCTTAAAATCAAAAAAACGCTAAACAATATAAAAAAGCACTCATAGCCATGCAATGTGGTTATGAGTGTTTTTTTGAAAAGCCTTGTCACTTAACACAAACGATTTTTAACGTTTTCTGAAAAAAGCGTTATCTCTTCGTTACTTGACATATTGGAATTTGCTGTTTATTATTCACCGCAATATTTGTTTACTAATTCTTGCAAAAATTGAAAACACAGCTCTCCCTTTTCGCATTTATAGAAAAACGAGTCGTTTTGAATAACGTTTTTACTATTAATTATAAAATCATCAATTACATTACCGTCTTTATCTTTAAAAGTTAAGTTAAATGCAAAGCCATCATAATTTGAGGAAATTTTACCTCTTTTCATCTTAACCGACTGTATATTGTTAACTATATAAGCAATATCCTCTTCATTCTCCAAAATAATTCTTTGCCCAGTAACGCCATCAAAAACAGAGATAGAGGAAACTTCATTACCATCTACACCTTTAAGAAACGATTTGGGCGTAAAACACCAAAAACAAACCGAAATGATACCAATTGCCAAAGCAAGAATAATTCCATATAAAATGTATTTCTTTTTCATATAAATGCTCCTCAATTAATTTTAAGTTTGCAAGAAAATAAATCTTTTAGCGTAACATTGACTATTAAAAAAAGCAGAAAACCGAACATTGTCGGTTTTCTGAATTTTTATTATTAACTATTATTTTTCTTCCTGGCTTTCTTCATAAACGCCGGAAAGAATATCTTCAGATTTATTTCTTTCTTCATAGCCTTCAAGTTCAGCTCTGATGAAATCAACTGTTCCACCGTAATTTGTCTTAACTTCGGAAAGTTTTCCAGAAATAACGTGGGAGTTTGTGCTGAAATACAAAGGAGCTACAGGGCAAAGCTCAAGAAGCTTTGCTTCAACTTGTGCGGCAAGGTTTGCTCTTTCTTCTTTATTACCACAGTAGATAGCCTGTTTTACGAGAGCATCAAAATCCGCATTTTCAAGACCTGTGGAATGTACTGCATATTCAAGAGAATCAAGCTCAATGGAAATATATCCGCCGCTGCATACAGTTGAGAACTGTGCAACATAGGAAAGAGCATCTGTGCAGTGCATAGCAAGGTTAACACC
>JAZRPU010000104.1:0-1275 GCA_045649365.1 Eubacteriales bacterium
GTTGAAAAGAATTTCCTTGAAAACTTTCTTATGCCCGAAAAGTTTGAATATATTGAAAAAGGTCCTTTCCCCATGTGCTATCCCGCTGATTTCCTTTCGGGTGAATTTATACCTAACTGGGCAATGTGGTATGTGCTTGAGCTGGAGGAATATTATAACAGAACGTCAGATACAGAGCTTGTCCAACGGGCAAAGGATAAAATATATTCTTTGATTAATTACTTTGAGCAGTTTGAAAACGAAAACGGACTTCTTGAAAATTTAAGAAGCTGGGTTTTTGTTGAATGGTCTGCAGCAAACTCTTTCACCGCGGGGGTTAATTACCCGTCAAATATGCTTTATGCAAGAATGCTTCAAGCGGCGGGCGTGCTCTATGATGAAAGATTTTTGGAAAAATCCCGCCGCATAAAGGAAACGATTAATTCTCAAGCATATTTCGACGGATTTTATCACGACCACGCTTTGAGAAATGAATCGGGCAAGATTCAGGTGGTAAAAGACCATATTTCTGAAACCTGTCAGTATTATGCGTTCTACATGGGATGCGCTTCAAGGGAATCTCATGGCGAGCTTTTTGATATACTTGTCAATGATTTTGGTCCTGAAAGAGAAAAAAGCGGAAAGTGGAAAGAGGTACATCCATCAAACGCTTTCATTGGAAATTATTTAAGACTTGATATTTTGTGTAATGAAAAGTTTTATGATAAGGTTTTGGCAGATATAGAGGGATATTTTTATCACATGGTGGAAAAAACAGGAACTCTTTGGGAACATCAACAACCCTCGGGAAGCTGCAGTCATGGTTTTGCATCTCACGTTATTGTATGGCTTGAAAAGATTTTTCAATGATCTTGCCGACTTTGATGGTCTGAATTGTTTTGCAGTAAATCAATAATGTTGATGAGTTGAGCTAATATTAGTTTTGTCGGGGATTTATGAAAAACAACAGTAAATGCGGAAAAAGGCATATAAAGGATAAAAGATTATCTCTCATGGAGCAAATCAATGAAAATGCATCTGCTTTGTCAGATGAACAGATAATTCAATTGATGCTTTCCTTTGTGTTTAAAAAGGATTGGGAGAAAATCTGGAATAAAATAGAAAACGAAATAATTGAGCCTTCTTCTTTGCTTGATATTGATGCATTATGTATGCTTTTTGGCAAAAACGATGAAAATACTATAGCGTTTTTTAAAACCTTAAAACGAATTTCTGAACTTTCAGAAGCTCCTGATATTAAAATAGGCGATGTTTATTTTGACGATGACTTGGGAG
>JAZRPU010000105.1:0-12870 GCA_045649365.1 Eubacteriales bacterium
GACAGCGATGAAGAAGAATACGTTGTTTTTAAGGTTTCTACTGATGAAGAAGGAAACGAAGTTTACGACAGCATCGAAGGTGACGAAGAATTCGACAAAGTTTCTGACGCTTTTGAAGACGCTTTTTGGAGCGAGTTGGATTTAGACGAAGTTGACGAAGACGACGAATAATTTTCTGCTTTGAAATTTTGCCTGCTTGGTGCGTCAGCGTTTTTTTAAAACCCACAATTACGAATCGGAGTCCGGACTTCTGCGGCGGGAATGCAGACCTCCCCAATCTTGACTGCTTTTGTCACTCTTGCTTGGGACGTTGGGAGCACAAAACCGTGGAGAGGACACCAACCTGCACATGCAGGGTTCATTAAAGGCGCAACGGCCCGGCGGGTCCTGTTAAAATCCATACCCCGGAATCAATCCGGGGTTTTATTGATTAACAAAGCAAGGAGGAAAAAACTTATGTATAATTCTCATTTATTTTCCTATTCAAAAAAAGCCCTTTCTTTTATCCTGACATTTATTTTATTTTTGTCTTTATTGATGCTAAAAGGATTAAATATCTCTGCAGCTGAAACATCTGATTACTCAGTTGTTATAACTTCCCCCGAGAGCGCATTGAACGGAGAGCAAATAACTCTGACAATTACAGTTACAGACATTACATATCCCGAATTTGATGAAGGAAAAGGAATTTTCAGCGTTGCTGCTTTTCTTCATTATGATTCAAGCGTTTTTACCCCTGCACAAAACGGATTTTCGGCTGTGGTTCCTTTAAAATGGGACAAGTTCGACGGAACGTCTACAGCAGGTGTTTGGGGACTTTACGCTGTGTTTGACGGAAATTTATCCAACGGCGCAGTTAATGACGGAGATATTAGCTTCACTGTTACTTTTGACGTTTCAGAATCTGCAGTTGCAGATGATTACACCTTTTATATTTCTGGTTGTGAATGCACAGGATACAGTAGCACCTCAATTGTTAAAATAAAATCCTTTGATGCAACTGCAGGCGGACAAGCAACTGTAAATATTCCATTGCCCACGGTTTTAGTTCCCAATGAAAACACCCCCTTCACCATTGATACGGAAAAAGGTATAATATATTCTCAAACTCCCAAAATCGATTATGACACATTTAAATCTTTCTTTTCTCAAATTAACGGAGAACTTACTATTAAGGCTTTTGACTACGAAATAACCTCTGAAAACAGTAATTATATTCCTTCAGGAGCAAATATCTCCATACATCACGAAAAAACAGGACAAACAATTGATTTTACCTACTACCTTTTGGGAGATTGTGATTGCAACGGAAAGGTAACAATAACAGACCTGGCAGTTGTAAAATCCGTTATTGTTAATCGCATCGCTGTTGACGGATATCTCAAATATTCAATGGAATTTGAAAAAGACGGTGTGATACGTATTGCCGATTATCTCAGACTTAAAGTTTATATCGCATCAAAAAAACAATAAAGGACTTCATTTCGGTGGAACATTCAATTACTATTCTTTGGCGCATTTTCGTTATGTATTTACTGATGATTTGCGGATTTATTCTTTCAAAGCTGGGGTTTTTCGATGAAAAAACGACGGGAAAGCTTTCTGCAATTCTCACAAAATTTATCATCCCCGCATCCATAGTTGCATCCTTTGTAAGAAAATTCAACAGTAAAGAGGCTATAAGCTTTTTTTCAGCCTTTGGAATAGACATGCTGTTTTTTATTCTTTCGGCTGTCATCGCATCAATTATTTTCAGAAAGCAAGACCATAAACCGTATCGCGATTTGAGAATGTGTACTATTTTTGTAAATAACGGTTTTTTTGCTCTTCCTCTCATAAGCGCACTTTTTGGAGATTTTGGTATTTTTATAGGCTCTGCTCATCTCAGCTGTATGCACGTTTTTTTGTGGACATACGGTACATATCTTTACAAAGGAAGAACCGGAATCAGTATTAAATCTGCATTAATTAATCCAGGGTTAATCGCTACAGCTATTGGTGCTGTGATTTTTATTTCTTCAGGAATTCTTCCCAAAACCACTCTCGGCTTTCTACAAACCAACGGATTCACATCGGCTTTTGGAAACAGTATTTACGAAGTTCTTAATATGTTAAAAACAGTTAACACTCCCCTTGCAATGCTTGTTGCAGGTGCATGGCTTGAAAAAGCAGGGATTAAACGCTCTGTAGCAGATTTTTCTGTTTGGAAAGCATCAATTGTAAGAATGATAGTTATTCCCGCTATTTTGCTTGGAGTTATATATTTCATTCCAATTAGCAACGATATTAAAACTGTAATCATGCTCGGCTCATGTGCTCCCACGGCAATTATTGCCGCTACCTTTTCGCAGCTTAACAATGCAGATTATGTTTTCTGTACAAAGGTAATAACAGTTACAACGCTGATTTCTGCAATCACAATGCCATTGTTTGTAGTTGTACTTTCTTTATTTTAATTTTCAAAAAATATATTTACATATCAAAGTGTCCGTATTTTGATGTGCCCCAAAAAAGTTAAACTTTTATAGCGTAGTAGTTTTAATGACTGCTACGCTATTTTTATTTCGCCATTAAAACCGACCTCCCGAGCGTTAGATTTTGGTCTAACTTTTTGGGGTCGGTTCAGTTTAAGATAGCCACTTTTTTGATTTCTTTATTTATTTTTTCTTTTTCTTGAGTGCTTTTTAACTTCACGCTCTATATTCCCCACAGGTACATTAAACATAGCCTCGTAGCTTTCTTCATTCGCGCATTCTTCCATTGCTACAGGTACAATTCCTGTATGATCAGTATTTGAAGCGACGGAACATCTTTTCAAATATTCCTCACTATCAAAGCAAACACCATATTTATCAGTCTTTTTTTTCTTATTATCCCTATCGTTTAAAAAATTGTTTTTATTTTTCAAAAGAATTCCCTCCCTGTATTTATTAATTACCAAGGAGGGAATAAAAATACTATTAAATTTTTACCGAAAAGCTATTGGAACATTTGGGGCATTTTACCTTATGCTGTCCATTTTTTCTCGCTAACCGCAATTTACTTTTGCAGAAAGGACATTTTTTATAAACGTGAGTTTTTCTGAATTTCCATTTATTTGAACGATAACGGAAATACTCAATTATTTTTCGTTTTTTCCCAAGAAAAACATTATTTTCAGCTTGCCTTTTATAAATGTTTTTTGAAAACATTCTGAAGAATATCCATGATATCAACAACATATTCAACAGAGAAATAACGATTTTCAAAACAGGGACATTAACAAAAATTCCAACTAAAGCTATAGCGACGTAAACCCAAAGGGCAAATTTAGACAAGTCATCTCCGCCATATCTTCCATACATAAATCGGTATAAACGTTCTTTTAATTTCATTTTTTAAATTTCTCCGCTTTTATTTATTCTTTAATTGGAATTATACATCACATACATTAACCAAAAATAAACGCGAAAGAGGGAAAAAGTGTTTTATTTTGAATAATAGAAATCATCTCCGGGAACTGCTCCGCCTACAGCGGTAGAATTTTGAGCAAGAACTGTGTTAAGATAGCCTTCAACGGGAGCTTTCATTTCTTCTCCGCTGATAAATACGATATTGCAATATGGAATTGCTTTTTTGGCAACCGCAGCTTTTACAATACCAAATTCTTCAACCATTGCTGCAGCTTCGTCAACGTTAGCGTTTACAAATTCAGTTGATGCCTTATATTCTGAAAGGAAGTTTGCTATAAGTTGAGGATGTTTTTCTGCAAATTCTGCATTAACAGCAAGAGTTCCTGTTATCAATCTGCTGCCACTATCAAGCTTATCCCATTCTTCAGTAAGGTCGATAGCTATTTTAAGTCCTTCAACTTTTGTAGATGCTACTGTAACGTATGGTTGAGGAAGCATAGCAATTGCATTTTCGTCAGCAGAAAGCATAGCAACAACTTCATCGGGCTGGCTCTTCCATTCGATAGTAATATCTTTATCAGGGTCGATTCCGTTTTCGGAAAGAACGTATCTCAAAGCATATTCGGGAACAGCACTTTTGCCAGTAGCATATAAAGTTTTGCCTTTAAGGTCATCAATAGTAAGGCTTTCACCTCTATGAACAATGTAAAGAACGCCTAATGTATTTACAGCCAAAAGTTTTATTTTTCCTCCTGTTTTATTGTACAGCACAGAAGCAAGGTTTGTTGGAACAGCTGCTATATCAAGCTTTCCTTGAAGCATGAGAGGAGCAAGAGAATCTGCTGCCGCTTCAATGGTAAATTCATAATTGTTAAGAGCAACTCCGTCTTTGTTGTCTTTCATTAATTTTACCATACCCATTGAAGTTGGGCCTTTTAGTCCGCCTACTCTGATTACGGTAGGGTCTTTTTCAACAGAATCTTTGCTTTCTTCAGAAGCAACAGATTCCTGTGATGCAGATGCATCGGAATTTTCAGAAGAGGTTTCATCTTCAGATACGTTGGAATTTTCGGAAACGTTGGAAGCTTCGCTTTCAGCTACAGAAGAACTGCTTTCTTCGGTTGCTGTGCATCCCCACATTCCCAAGCACATTGCAAGAACAAGCAAATATGCAAACAACTTTGTTTTTTTCATTTTCTTTATCTCCTTTGTTTTTTTACATTATACCCTAAACAAAAAGAAAAATGCGTTGCATTTGCAACGCATTTACAAAATTTCAAATTTATTTTTTTGGAAGCGAATAATACCTTCAGAACTCATTTTTGATAATTCTCTTGAAAGAGAGCTTCTGTCCGTTCCCAAATAAACCGCCATTCCGTTTCTGTCGAAAGGAACTAAAAAAGACGTACTTTCTGTTTTTTGAGAAAAAAGAGAAAGCATTGTAAGAATTTTTTCTCTCAAGGTCCTTTTAGACATTATTTGTACTCTGCTGTTCATCGCCAAAGCGCGTTCCGCTAAATCAGCCACAAAACGCCTGATATACAAATTATTTTCATTTTTTTGAGATGTGGCATTTTTCACGTTTTCGGTGCTTAACCACAATATTTTTGAATCTTCAGCAGCTCTGATATAAACGTCAGTTTCCGTTTCAAGAAAGCTTAAAGCTTCTCCGAAACCGTCGCCCGCACCAACTGCCGCCATTATACACTTCTGGCCATCCCAATCGGTCGTGCAGACGTGAACCAAACCCGACAAAACAATTCCAAAAAAACAAAGTGGTTCTCCTACAATATTAAGCATATCGCCTTTTCGATAATTTGACAAACGGGCAGAAAAAAACTCTATTCCGCGTTCAATTTCACCGTCGGTCATTCCGTGAAAAATACGATTTTTCTTCAAAACTCCAAAATAAGACTTCAGCTCCATAAGCTCCGCCTTTTAATTTTCATTAACGCCTTTGGAAAAAGCTGTTGTTATTAGTCTCACGCTTTCTTCTGTTACAGAAAGCAAACCATCGCAAGTTTTACAATGGAAAACGCCTGATTCTGTGTATATTCTGCAATCTCCTGCCTTGACATTTGTTATAAACGGAATATGGTTTGCCATTACGGAAAGAGAACCGCACTCGCCCATTACCGAAAGCTGTTCTGCTTCACCATCAAATTCCTTACCGCAAGGTGTAACGATTATCAAATGAAACTTTTTCATTTTCAGCTCTCCGAATCCTTTTTAGCTCTTTCAATAACGTCATCTATAGTGCCTGCAAACAAAAATGCAGATTCAGGAATATCGTCATGCATTCCCTCGAGGATTTCTTTAAAGCCTCTTACAGTTTCGCTAACAGGAACGTATGTGCCTTTCATTCCTGTAAACTGCTCTGCGACAGTAAAGGATTGGGAAAGAAAACGTTGAATTTTTCTCGCTCTTGATACGGTGAGCTTATCCTCATCGGAAAGTTCATCAATACCCATTATGGCAATAATATCTTGCAATTCCTTATAGCGCTGTAAAATTCTCTGAACTTCCTTTGCAACATAATAATGCTCCTCCCCAACAACTGAAGGTGTAAGGATTCGGCTTGTTGAATCAAGAGGGTCAACTGCAGGATAAATACCTTGTGATGAAATAGCTCTGCTTAAAACAGTCGTTGCATCCAAATGTGCAAAAGTTGTTGCAGGAGCAGGGTCAGTAAGGTCATCAGCAGGAACGTAGACCGCTTGAACGGAAGTTATAGAGCCTTTTTTTGTAGAAGTTATACGTTCTTGAAGCGCGCCCATTTCTGTTGCCAAAGTAGGTTGATAACCAACAGCAGAAGGCATTCTTCCCAGCAAAGCAGATACTTCACTACCCGCTTGTGTGAATCTGAATATATTATCTATAAACAATAGAACGTCTTGTCCCTCTTTATCTCTGAAATACTCTGTCATTGTAAGACCTGACAAAGCAACTCTCATTCTTGCTCCTGGGGGTTCATTCATTTGACCGTATACCAAGGCTGTTTTTTCAAGAACTCCCGATTCCTTCATTTCATTATAAAGGTCATTTCCCTCTCTCGTGCGTTCACCTACGCCCGCAAAAACAGAAATACCTCCATGTTTTTTGGCAACGTTATTGATAAGCTCCATAATAATAACAGTTTTACCAACTCCAGCGCCACCAAAAAGTCCTATTTTTCCACCCTTGGCATAAGGGCAGATAAGGTCAATAACTTTTATTCCAGTTTCCAGTATCTCCGTTTTTGATTCTTGTTCCTCGTAAGACGGAGCATTTCTGTGTATCTCCCAATATTCCTCTGCATCAGGTGCAGGTTTTTCATCAACAGGGTCACCTAAAACGTTAAAAATACGTCCAAGAGTTTCTTTTCCAACGGGAACCTTGATTGTATACCCTGTATCTACAGCGTCCATACCTCTCATCAAGCCATCAGTACTGCTCATTGCTATACATCTTGCAACGTTATCTCCGATATGTTGAGCTACCTCTACAACAAGATTTTCGCCATCACGAGGAATTTCCACAGCATTCAAAAGCTTGGGAAGACAATCTTCATTAAATCTGATATCAACAACAGGTCCCATGACCTGAATTATTTTTCCAATGTTATTATTCATAATACTCTTCCGTTTCAATAGGTATTATTTTGAAAAATTACTTTTCCGACCCCGCAACAATTTCTGTTATTTCTTGAGTTATTGCACTTTGACGCGCACGGTTATATTCAAGAGTCAAGGTATCAATTATTTCTCCCGCATTTTTCGTTGCAGAATCCATAGCCATTCGTCGTGCTGCATTTTCAGAAACGATACTCTCTTGTAATGCACCGTACAATAAACCCGATATATATTCGGGGACCGCGGACATAAGAACACCGTCGGCGGAAGGTTCAAAAATCATTTGTAACGGTTTATGCTCTCTCTTTTCAGGGACTATAGGGAGCAATTTCGTAATTGAAGCCTCTTGATTCAGCATTGTAAGATATTTCGTATATACAACGTAAATCTCGTTGGTTTCCCCTTTTATAAACCGTTTTGAAAGCTCTCCCGCAACTTCTCTAATTTGTTCAGAAGAAACCTTATCGCTGATTTCCAATCCCTCTTTTATGCATACACGACTATCATTTTTATAGTGGTCATGTGCCTTTTTCCCAACGGGAATTATTTCAGTTTTTTCTTTACCATTTCCCATATTGTCGACAATTTTATAAAGATTATTGTTGAAGCCTCCAACAAGTCCTCTGTCACCTGCTATGACAATATAGGTTTTTTTCTTACCGTCAGATTCTTTGAAAAAAGGAGAGTCTTTAACGTAATCTGAAAGCTCTGCAAAGGTTTCGTTCAACATTTCAAAATAGCATCTTCCGTTTTCAAAATTATCTACTGCTTTTTTGAATTTTGAGGACGAAACAAGCTCCATCGCTCTCGTTATATGCATGGTGGATTCCACGCTTTTAATTCTGTTTTTCAGTTCTCTTTGTGAGCGTCCCAACCGCGCAACCCTCCTGAATCAATTTACTTTTTCAAAAACTCTGAAGTATATTCACTCAATGCATTTTTCAACTCTTCCGTCAAAGACGTTGAAAGTTCGCCCTTTTCTTTTATCTGATAAAGCAAGGCAGAATATTTATCTTCCAAAAATTTGTAAAGCCCGTATTCATACTTTTTAACATCAGTAATTTCCACGTCTTTCAGATATCCATTAGTTGCAGCATATATCAAAGCAACTTGAAGCTCAACCTTAACGGGAGAATTTTTGTCCTGCTTCAATATTTCCACAATACGTTCGCCTTGAGCAAGTCTTTCTTTAGTATCAGAATCCAAATCAGAGCCGAATTGAGCAAAGCTCTGAAGCTCTCTGTATTGAGAATAAATAAGCTTTAACGTTCCTGCTACTTTTTTCATAGCTTTTATTTGTGCATTACCGCCAACCCTGCTTACAGAGATGCCTGGGTTTACCGCGGGAACAATTCCCGCATGGAAAAGCTCGGTTTCAAGGAAAACCTGACCATCGGTAATTGATATAACGTTTGTTGGTATATATGCTGAAACATCGCCCGCCTGTGTTTCGATAATAGGCAAAGCAGTTATACTTCCGCCGCCATATTCACTTGCAACTCTTGCTGCACGTTCAAGAAGTCTGCTATGAAGATAAAATACGTCACCGGGATATGCTTCTCTTCCGGGTGGTCTGCGAATAAGCAAGGAGAGGGCTCTGTATGCCACAGCGTGTTTGCTTAAATCGTCATAAATAATCAGAACGTCTTTACCTTTTTCCATAAAATATTCAGCCATTGCACATCCTGAATACGGAGAAATATACTGCAAGGGAGCAGGGTCTGAAGCAGAGGCGGAAATAATAATTGAATAATCCATCGCTCCCGCTTCTCTCAGTGTTTCCGCAATTTGTGCCACAGTAGAAATTTTCTGACCGATGGCAACGTATATACAAATTACGTCTTGTCCCTTCTGATTAATTATTGTATCAATAGCAATAGTTGTTTTTCCCGTTTGTCTGTCGCCGATAATAAGCTCTCTTTGACCTCTTCCAATGGGAACCATACTGTCTATTGCTTTTATTCCCGTTTGTAACGGAACACTAACGCTCTTACGTTTGATGATTCCAGGAGCTGAAGATTCAATAGGACGTCTTTGTTCTGTGCTAACCGCTCCTTTTCCATCAATTGGCTCACCTAAAGCATTTAAAACTCTCCCCAAAAGGTTTTCACCCACAGGAACGTCAACTACTCCGCCTGTTCTCTTTACTATACTTCCCTCTTTAACGTTACTGTCACTATCGAACATAACGATTGACACGGAATTTTCCTCAAGGTTAAGAGCCATTCCGTATGACCCATCTTCAAACTCAAGAAGCTCGTTAGCCATACACTTTTCCAAACCATGAGCCTTTGCAATACCATCTCCTACAAGGATAACGGTACCCGTTTCATTTTGTTCTATTTTACTATTATAATTTTTAATCTGGTCCTTAATAATACCGCTTATCTCTTCGGGTCTAAGTTCCATTGCTTTTCCTCCAAAGATATTTTTGAATTACAAAAGCTATTAAGGATTTGAAAGAACATTCTTCAATCCCGAAAGCTTTGTTTTCAATGTGGAATCCACAATATTTCCGTCTATTTCAACTAAAAATCCGCCCATTAAAGCTTCGTCAACAACAAAGTCCAAAAAAAGTGTTTTTCCGTGTGCAAGCTTTTTTTCAATAGCACCTTTGAGCTTTTCTTTTTCATCATCGCTCAAAGAATATGCTGACTTTACAATTCCTTCGGCTATGTTGCATTTTTCAAAATATATTTTTTTAAAAACGTCAATACAACCGCTCATGTGAGAAAAATAGCATCTGTCACAAAGCAAAAACATAAAATTCACTATATATTCGTGAATACTTTTTCCGAATGCTTTTTCAACGAGAGATTTTTTCTCTCCGCTGCTTATGGATGGAGAAGATAAAAGCTTTACATAATCAGGATTCTCCTCAAGAATCCCTTTTAACGCCATGAGCTGTTCAAAAAAAACCTTTTCCGAGTTTATCTCTGCGGCAAGGAGATAAAGCCCACCGCCATATTCCTTGCATACCTCATCCATTGTTTTCTTCTCCTGCTTTTCCGTTTTCATTTATACCGTTTATAAACTCATGGATAAATCTTTCGTGGTCTTTTTTATCCACCTCTCTGCCAACAACTTTGCCGGCAATATCAACGGAAATATCAGCAATCTCTTTTTTAAGCTCTGCCTCGGCTTTGGCTTTTTCTCTTCGAATATCAAGTTCGGCCTTTTCTTTTATTGCTTCCGCTTTTTTATCCGCTTCGGAAATAATCTCACCGCTGATGCGTTTAGCATCTTCATGTGCTTTTTTAATAATTTCATCTGCCTCTTCATTGGCATGCTTCATACGGCTTGAATAGGCATTTTTGCTTTCATCTGCCTCTTTTTTAGCTTTGTCTGCTAAAGAATACTGTTCTTTTATCTGTTCTTCTCTCTCTTTAATTATGTTCATCACGGGAACGTAAAAGAACTTTTTGATTATGAAATATATTATCAAAAGATTACATGCGGAAACTATAATAGTCCAAGGATCAATGGAAATCAGCCCAAGGAAATTACTTAATGCGCATCTTCCCATTTTGCAACCTCCGTTTTATCATGTAGTAATTAAGTTCTTATCCCAAAAGTTCCATAAACTGACCGGGTGCAACAAAGATAAGAAGCAATGCTGTTATAAAAGCATAAATACCTGTTGTTTCTGCAAGTGCACCACCTACGATAAGTGTAGATCTTATCTTGCCTTGAGCTTCGGGTTGTCTGCCTACCGCTTCAACAGCCTTTCCTGCGGCGTAACCCTGACCGATAGCAGGTCCTACACCTGTAAGCACAGCAATACCTGCGCCTAATGCACAAGCCGCCAATACAATTGCTTTTGCCATTTCCATAATAAAAAACCTCCGTTTATTTACATTATTTATTTTAAAATTAATTCACACAAAACTATTCATCAGACCCTGCCATTGATATATTTAACATCGCAAGAGTTGCAAAAACGTACGCCTGCAAGCAACCGCTGAATATATCAAAATACAAAGAGAAAACAGCGGGGATACCAATTTGGAACACGGGAAATGAGGATATCGCTTCTGTAAGCCACGAAAAAGCGAGAACGGAAACGTTACACAAAAAAGCGAGCAACAATTCCGAAATAACAACGCCTGACAAAATGTTTCCAAAAAGACGAAACGCCATGGAAATAGGTAACGCTACCTCTCCAATCAAATTAAGAGGAGCAAACACAAATATAGGCTCAAGAAATCCTTTTATATACCCAAGCAATCCGCCCCTTAACTTTTCACGGGTTATAATTATAAAAACCGTTATAGACCATCCTAACGGAATGCTCACGTCGGCAGTGGGAGGATACATTCCCAAAAGCCCCAGCAAGTTGGAAAGTCCCACAAGAGTTAAAATTGCCATTATAAACGGAGTGTATGAAATACATCTTTCTCCCATGGATTCGGAAACTATACCACGGCATTTTTCAACTAAAAATTCTGCTATTATCTGTCTTTTAGTTGTAGGCACAAGCTTTAAGCTTGACGTTAACACCTTACACACTACAAACACCAAAAGAATAATGAACAGAGAATTGACGTGAGATTCTGTTATTTTTATTCCACCCAATACGGGAATTTCATAAAATATCTGTGGACCTGTTATATTTACATCCAAAAGGGTTCACCTCTCGTTTTTCTTTGTTTTAAGAATTATTCTCCATGTTTTTTCAGCCAATACATTCTTATTCTCGCTACTATCTGAGGGAAAAGAGCGGGAACCAAAAGAGTAATTATGTTAAATTTTTTCGATATCAAAGCCACGGCAAGAGCAAAAACGTATATCATGGAACGAACGGAATACGATGCCTTAACCTTCAGCTTCATTTTTTCTTCTTTGTCCTCTCCGCCTTCGGCGTTTATCTCAACAGCTTTCTGAAGCGTGTATGCCATAAAAAAGAAATTCAGAATCGAAGCTACACTTCCGAAAAGCGCACCGTAAAGCATTTCCATTTTAAAGGGGCTTATTACGGAATAGACTCCCACCATAACTGCACTCATGATAAACGTTCCAATCGCAACGTATGCAGTTTCTTTCCAGACCGTTTTGTCAATTTTCATTCCGTTTATTCCTCCTGCCCAAAATGGATTTTTTCCAATCGTATGTTATTATACAATATTTATTTTTTATTTTCAAGGCAATAAAAGTTTTTTTCCTTTGGCTAAACAATTTATTTACATTTATACTTATACGAATTATTGACAAAAGCCAAAAAAAAGTGTATATTCATCATTGTATATGTGTTTATGTACCCATAATTTGTTTTTGGGTTCATAGAATATTTCAAAAACATTCATTCACGAAAGGAGCTGAAACTGATGGACGCTGGCAGTAATAGCACAAATTCCGTAGAGCGAAGTAGACATTCTACCCAAAAGCCTGTTAAACGTTTCCAAAATGCCTTGTACCATTCTTTCAAGCTTCTTGGAAAGTATAAACCGTTAAGCTGAACTTATTAATTAGTGCTTTTTTGAATAATACTTTACTATGGTTTTTTGTGGTTTTACTCACGTTTTCTCATTTTATTTAATTTTACGGAGGTAAACCATGGAAGAAAAAACAATGCTTGAATCAACTCTCGAAATGTTTCAAGCCAAACAATACGGAAAGTTGAAAGAGCTTTTCGCATCGTCTGAACCCGCAGATATAGCTGAGGTATTGTCTGAATTGGAAAAAGGTCAATACGTTATGCTATACAGACTTTTGCCAAAGAAAACCGCATCAGAAGTTTTTGTTGAAATGGATGCTGATGCACAAAAAGTATTGATAGACTCTTTTAGTGATTCGGAAATAACCGAAATGCTTGAGGAGCTTTATTACGACGATACTGTTGATATTATTGAAGAAATGCCTGCCAACGT
>JAZRPU010000106.1:0-2665 GCA_045649365.1 Eubacteriales bacterium
TATAAAAAAGAGCTGATTATCAGCTCTTTTTTATTATTTATGCTTCTGATGAAGCTCCTTCAGAAACGTTTTCTTTAGATGCTTCTGTTGAAATAGCTATTGATTCATTTTCTTCAGAATCAACGGTGGATGACAATCCTGATTGTGATTCTAATGAGATTTGTGAATCATTTTCGAATTCTTCTACAGAGTATATTTTAACAGAATTAATAATTGGTTGTTTAGCTGATGGTATTGTACCGTTGTCATCTGTTGGTGCAGATTTTTCGCATATTTCATCAACAATATCCATACCGTCAACAACGTATCCAAAAGCGGCATATTGATTATCAAGGAAAATACTGTCTTTGTGTACAATGAAGAATTGTGAGCTTGCGCTGTCAAAAGGAGTTGAGCGAGCCATAGATATTGCTCCTCTTACGTGGGAAAGATTATTTTTTACTCCATTTTGAGAAAATTCACCTTTAATTTCTTTATCAGAACCACCTGTACCATTTCCGTTTGGATCACCGCCTTGCATCATAAATCCTTCCATAATTCTATGAAAAGTAAGTCCATCATAAAAACCTTTATTTGCAAGATTAATAAAGTTTTCTACTGTTATAGGAGCGGTTTTGCTATCAAGAGCAATAGATATTTTTCCATAATCTTTAATATCTATAACTGCATAATCTGTTGCTGTTACAGAGGTAGCCCATTTGTCAATAGTAACAGCAGATGACTGTGAGCTTACGTTTGTATCCGATGAATTATTGTTTGTTGATGACGTTGATGTGTATTTTCCATCTTTTATTAAAATAACCAAACCAAAAATCACAGCACCAACAATTAAAACAGCAAGAACAACAGATAATATTCTGATCTTTTTAACAAGAGCTTTTTTTTCAAAAGGCTCTACATAATTTTCAATAGCTGAAAGTATTGGAGATATATCATTAGGTTGAAATCTATAGCTATTATTATCTTTTTTTAAGTCATTTTCAACATCACAATAATTCCAGATTTTATCAAGATTAATTTTTTCTGCTTCAATCATAAAATTAATTGTTGTCAAATCAACACAAACTATTTTTGCAATCTGTTCACGGGGAATATTACATAAAATGTGTGTTATAAAAACAAACTTTTGAAGAGTAGAAAAATCACTGATTGCCTCAATCCAAGTCGAAGCTTTTCTATCAGAATTAATTATAAAGTTCTTATTTTTAGGTGATTGAAACGCTTTAGAATCAGTTTTAGATATAACTTTTTTACACTCGTTAAGTGCATTATATAAACAAAGTGCTGAAAACTCTTTTTCTGTCTTTATAATATTAGATGAAAGCTTACTCCAAATTGTTGAAAAAATATCAATTACTATTTTCTCTGCTTTTAATTTGTCTTGTAATAGACAATATGTTAATGCGTATGTCTGGTCTTTGTTATTGTTATAAAGAGTTGTCACAGCAACTTTATTTCCGTTTAAGGCTTTTTCAATGATGCTTTCCATGTTTATTCTCCTTTATTATTTTATATAGTATAACATTTTCTTATTAGCTTTATATTGAAAAAGTGTAAAAAAAATTATATCAATCGGTAAATTAAGAATTATTAATAAATGGCACATGTTTTTCTCATGTGCCACTAAAATTTTTTTATTTTATTTATTACTTAGTTGAGATGCAAACAGATATTATAAAGTATTTCTGCAACTGATTCTTTTGTTAGGGTTTCATTCATTAAAGAATTCCCCATAATATTTTTTATAGTTTCTGATTCTTCATCAAGTCCTAAGGAACGAGCAACCATTTTTTGTGCATCAAGAGTTTTCATAGTATCAGATGGATTAAAATATCCGTCGCCAATATCTATAATTTCTACGTCTAACGCTCTTTTAAGATATGATTTTCTACCAGATGAAAGTTTATTATCATCAATAAAATCTGTATCCTTTATTTCTTTTATTCCTTCGTTTAATTCTGATGCACATAAAAGCATTACAGTAAAGTCAATTTTATTAACTTCTTCATCAGGCGAAAAATAGTATTCACCGCCCTTTTTAGAATAAGTCATAATATTATTTTGTGATAAAGCTAAAGCGGCATAATGAAGGTCGTTCTTTGCCATATCACCAAATGTCATATTTCCCGATAAGCTATCAACTGTAACGTATACTGTTGCTTCTTCTGAACAATTCCCATTATTATCTGTTGCATAGATAGTAAATACGTCACTTCCTGTAAAATTAATTTCAGGAGTATAAGTTACTCGACCTGATTTTTCGTTTATCGATATAGAACCAAAAGATGGATAAGCACCCACTTTATATGATAATTCATCTGAATCAGGGTCATATACGTCAATATCTGAATAAACTGAAATGTTTTTAACTGTTTTCATTGTAAAATTATTAGCTATTGGTGCATAATTGACTGTGGATAAATAATTGATATTACAGGTGATTTCAGTTCCTTTCCAGCTTTCATCAGAAACTGTGAAAGTGAAAGCAGGGGAGGTTACAGAAGATGAGGTTGGGTGAAATTTTAATAAATCCAAGCTTTCAGAAATTATACTTTGCCCGTCAATTACTTCGACTCCAGAGATTTTTAACGTTCCCATTTCTTTTTCAGGAGCTTTAACAATAGTAATATAATCAAAGTCTTTTCCTACAACGTTTGTGAAATCT
>JAZRPU010000107.1:0-2845 GCA_045649365.1 Eubacteriales bacterium
CTAAGACCGCTTGGCCTCCGACTTTCTTAACGTTTATTTTGATGACAAAATCAGAGCTATCACAGCAGAAATGCCTGATGAAAACTGTGAAATTATAGATTGTACAGGCTTATATTTATCAGCGGGTTTTATTGATGTGCATATTCACGGGTATGCTAATATTGACGTTGCTGATGCTGATAGTGAGGGAATTAAAACAGTTTCTGAAAGACTCTTGGAAAACGGTGTAACTTCTTGGGTTCCTACATCAATTACGGCGCCGATGGAAGACGTTATCAAGGTTTTAAAAGTTGCTCGCGAACTTATTCCACAAAGCCGTGAATGGAAAGGTGCAGAAATATTAGGCGTTAACGTTGAAGGTCCTTTCCTTAACATTAAGAAAAAAGGAGCGCATGAAGCATCTTTGATTATTCCTCCTTCTGCTGAAGCTATTGAAGATTATGCTGACGTTATTAAATTGATAACTGTTGCACCAGAACTTGATGAAGGTTTCAAAAACATTAAGAGAATGAACGAATTAGGTATTAAAGTTGCTTTAGGACATTCTGATGCAAACTATGAAACCGCAGTTGCATCATTTACTGATGGTGGAATTGATCATATCACGCACCTTTTCAACGCTCAAACAAGCCTTCTTCATAGAGATCCTGGTATTGTTGGTGCTGCTCTTGTATCTGATGTTTATACTGAATTAATATGCGATACTTACCATGTAAGTAAATACCTCTATCCTCTTATTCATAAAATGAAGGGCGATAAGCTTTGTATTATTACAGACTGTGTAAGAGCGGGTGGAATGCCTGATGGAAGATATATGCTTGGTAATCTTGCATTTAACCTTGCTGGAATTAAATGTACTCTTGACGATGGTACTATTGCAGGAAGCGTTCTGAAAATGAATTATGGTATTAAGAATTTCTACGAAAATTCTGGTTGTACACTTTGGGAAGCTGTTAATGCTGCAACGATAAACCCTGCTAAATCCATTTGTGTTGATAAAACAAAAGGCTCAATTGAAATTAATAAAGATGCTGACTTTGCTGTATTTGATAAGGAATTCTCAATTAAATTAACCATATCCGGAGGTAAAATCTGCTATGAAGCTTAAGCATACACCTAAATTAGATCCAAAATTTATGCCTCTTTCTGTTCTTTTTAGAGATGCTAAAAATGGTTCTTCTAAAGAGATTGTTGTTGCTTTGGAAAGAAATCGTGGCCTTATTTCAGTTTTTAAAACAAACATTCCCGATGGCGATTTTTCTACTCGTTATTCCCTTTGCGAAAGACTTGTTAAAACTCTTCTTTGGCTCAAAGGCGGATTCAAAATTTATTTTGCAGGTGACGATGAAGTAGGTAACGCTATTAAGGCTGAATATGCTAAAGACGGAAACCGTTCATTTGACAATAATTTTATGTCAGATATATATCGTTCTGAATTTCAGGTGATAGTTTGTTCTGTTGACGAAATTCCTGCAGAAAACGAAGCGCCTTCATCTGTAGGAAGAAATCTTGATGGATGCCGTATTGGATTCGATGCAGGTGGAAGTGATAGAAAAGTTTCTGCTGTTATAGACGGCGTTCCTGTTTATTCTGAAGAAGTTGTTTGGTTCCCCAAATTAAATTCTGATCCTAAATATCATTATGATGGAATTTTAGAAGCATTTAAAACCGCTGCATCAAAAATGCCTCGAGTTGATGCTATTGGCGTTAGTTCCGCAGGTATTTATATTGATAATCAAATTATGGTTGCTTCCCTTTTCCTTAAAGTTCCTAAAGAGGATTATGATAAGCATGTTTTGAATATGTATCTTGATGTTGCGAAGGAAATTGGTGATGTTCCAATAGAAGTTGCTAACGATGGTGACGTTACTGCTTTGGCAGGCGCAATGGAACTTAACGATACAAACATTCTCGGCGTTGCAATGGGTACGAGCGAAGCAGCTGGCTTTATTGATTCTAAAGGAAATATTACAGGATGGCTCAATGAACTTGCATTTGTTCCTGTAGATGCAAATAAAGAAGCAATGGTTGATGAGTGGTCTGGCGATTACGGATGTGGAGTTAAATATTTCTCTCAAGACGGTGTTATTAAACTTGCTCCCGCAGCAGGAATTGAATTGGATGAAAGTCTTTCTCCTGCTGAAAAACTCAAAGTTGTTCAAAAACTCATGAGTGAAGGTGACGAGAGAGCCAAAAGCATATTTGAAACAATCGGTATTTATTTTGGTTATTCTCTTGCTTATTATGCAATGTTCTATGACATTAAGCACGTTCTTATTATGGGTCGTGTTACATCAGGTGAAGGCGGAGTTCTCATACTTGAAAATGCTAAAAAAGTTCTTATGGATGAATTTCCTTCTCTTTACGAAAGAATGAATCTCCATATTCCTGATGAAAAATCAAGAAGAGTTGGTCAATCTGTAGCAGCAGCAAGTTTGCCTAAAATTAACTGATTATGAATACTTTTCCCGGAATTATAGCAATAACAGGTCCTACAGCTTCGGGAAAAAGCAGTATTGCAATGGAATTAGCCCAAAGGCTTGGCGGTGAGATTATTTCTGGCGACAGTATGCAAATATATGTCGGTATGGATATTGGAACTGCCAAGCCAACGGCTTTGGATATGAAAACAGTCAAGCATCATTTGTTTGATAAGCTTGACATTTTTGATTATTTTTCTGTTAGTGATTATTGCTCTTTAGCCTATGAAGCAGTTAAGGATGTTTTAAGCCGAAATCATCTTCCAATTATTTGTGGAGGAACAGGTCAATATATTCAATGGTTTCTTCAAGGAATCAAGCTCATGAATGTTCCAAGCGACTATGAATGAAGAGAAAAGCTTGAA
>JAZRPU010000108.1:0-6854 GCA_045649365.1 Eubacteriales bacterium
GGATGAATTAGAAGCAATTGCAAGTCAATATAATATTTTTGAGTGCAAAGAAGCAGCAAACGCTATGAAAAAATATAATAGCCAAGGAAATATTATAGAGTTGGAATTTAAAAATGCACGTTATGGGTTTGTTGGATGCAATAAATACCCAAATATAGCAATTTCTCAAAATGGTAAACATTTTGGATATTTGTATGATGGAATTGTTAGGTGTAACGTATATCCAGAAGGATTGCCGCAGGAAGAATGGATTTCGAGTTTTTATTCATTTTATGGTGGTCCTACATCTATAAAAATATACTGATAGGTTTTAAATATGGAAAATATAAAAAAAGTATTAAAAGAAATAAAAAACAGACCTGCATTGTGTATAGGAAATTTGTCTTTGGAACGATTATCATTATATTTAGCTGGCTATGAACATGCTTGTGATAATTTGATAAGTCAAAGAGCCTTTTTTAATTCATATTTTCAATTGTATGTAGAAATAAAGTATAAACTTAAATTGTATAATAAACATTGGTCTCAATTTTTATCAGACGGCAGAACTGAAGAACAAGCATTTGAGTTATTTTATCATTTAGTTGAAGAAATGTTTTCCGAGTGGGAAGATTATTTTCATGCAGACCGTTCTTATGACGATACACTTAAAACTTTTTCATTGTTAAGTGATGAAATAGATTTATTAACGGGAGAAATACCTATTTGGAAGTCAAATCTTAACTTGAAACAAGAGGACGGTTTGAAACCACCGAAAAAGTGAGGTTTTAACGGTTTTCTGCCTCGCTCATTGTCGAATTTTGTTGACACATTTTCTTATGCTCCAATGAAACAAGAATCGGTTATCAGTTCCACGGAAAAATTAGAGCTTCGGCCATGTTTGGTGGATATGTGTGTTTTTTAAAAATAAAACAACTATGGAGGGAATTATGTCTATTAATACTCAAAAGAAAATAATGTTTATACCCATACTTAATATTTTACCATTGATATTTTTTATTAAATTGAAATCAAAACAAAAAAGTAAAACCATTTTTATAAAGCAATTTATAAAAATGGCGGCCTTGATTTTTTTGATTACAATAACAAGAGTGGGTATTATTGCTATTTCCCCCGCTGTTGGACAATCCGGATGGACAACCGCTGTATGTATTTATTTATATTTTTTTGTAATGTCTTGTTTTTCTGTTTTGGGACAAATAGATGTTGCTAAAGCCATCGAGGAAAAATGAATTTACACAATCTGACGGGCAAGCCGACTACGCTGAAAAGTGAGGTTTAAGCGGTTTTCCGCTCTGTCTAACGTCAAATTTCCTAAAAAAATTATTTATTTAAACGCGCATATTTCTTTAATTGTTTTAATTATTTGGCAGGTGAAAAATGAAAAAAATTTTTTTATTGATTGCATTGATAGTTATTTGCATTTTAAGCTTTTTAGCAGGAAATTATTTTTATATTAGAGGACAATATAAAGATATGTATCTTAATTGTATATCCCAAAAATATGATATAAATGATATTGAAATTGAAAAGATGGCTTTGTCGTTTAAGAAAAACAATTTCAAATGTTATTATAAGCAAAAAAGTACAGGACAACATTTTATAGCTTCTAAAAGTTCTGGTGGATATATAATTGAATATGCTTATGATTCTAACGGAAATTCTGTATGGAATGATTCATGGGATTTTTCCAATTCAGATGCGGATGATACGTTTGTGGGTGAAAATGAGAAGTCTGAAAATTGTTTAAGTTATACTTAAAATGAATTAGATGTAAATAGTATTTTGGAAATAGATTGTGGTTAACACAACGCAGAAACATCATCAAACCAACAAAATGGTCATTTAATATCAACAAATAAACCGTGTAATATGTGTTTTAGCGGAGGTGTACTGTCTTTGAAAAGAAAATTTAGAATTATAATTTTAATAAACTTAATGTGCATTTTATTGTTAAGTTCGTGCTCGGGAAGCTCTACGTCAGGTGTTTTAGGGATTAATAACGAGCGAGCGTATGCAAAGGCTAAAATGAATGAAGTTTTGGATTCGATTGAAAATAATGATAATGAGTCTTTAAAAAAACTGTTTTCAAAAAAAGCAATAACTCAACTAAATGATATTGACCAAAGTATTTATAGTTTGTTTGACTATTTTCAAGGCGATTTCGTGTCGTATGATGATTGGGCTGGTTCGGGAGGTGAAACCACTTGGGATAATGGTTATAAGCAAGAAATAATATATTCATCATTTGACGTAAAAACGAGCACCAATGAATATCGTTTTGCCTTTAAAATTGTCACAGTTGATACAGCGGATAAAGATAATGTGGGAATACATTCTCTGTATATAATAAAAATGGAAGATGATATAGACCCTGAATTAGGGTACGTCGGTGATAATAAATATACGGCGGGAATACATATCGGTGTGAAAAACACTTTGCCCACTGAAGACGATACCCTTGAAGCTGTTTCGATTGAAAAATGATGGTTCATTTCCGAAGAATTTAGTACAGACCAATATGAACTATTGAAAAAAAGAAATTTATGAATCTGATTATTTAAGAAAAACTTACTTTATGCATTCTTCAGAGTTAAAAAATTTAGCAGCGTCAATAAAACAGAAAATTATTTCAAATGAGGAGTTTTTTTGAATCAGAGTTGTAAAAAATCAATAGACGTATGGATTAAAAATGGAAAACAGGAACTGTCAATTTTTCTGTTCTCTGTGGTCATTTAGGGGGAATAATCATGAAAAAAATAAATAAGAAAGTAAAATGTGCATTTGCAGTCATTCTTACGGTTGTAACCGTTTTGGGGGTTTTAGGCATTGTATTGTATTCATTGCTCCCTCCTGATAAAGAAAAAATGGAAAAATATTACCAAAGCAATAAAGATGATTTTAATCTGGTTGCTGATTATCTCGCCGACTCTGATTATTCGTTTATTAGCATTGATAAAATCGGAATCGAAGATGGAGTTATGTTTACAGGAGCACATACAAGACATCAAGAAATAGACGACAACCAAGTGTTGAAAGCGCTAAAAAGACTACTAAATAATGGAAAATACGAAATTATTGGTAAATCTCATAATACGGTGTATTTTCAAAAATGGAGTTTTGGGGAAAAAGATCGCGGAATTGCGGTGAGCGTTAATGAAAATGAAAAGATATGGGTAGAGTTTCTTATTAAGTCAGAGCCTTTGCATGATTTTGGATGGTATTATTATGAAGCGGATTACGAAAAAGATAGAAATCTGCCAAAATATTAAATAAGTTTCAGTTGGAGCTAAAACAATGAGAGGGTTTACAAGCGGAAGAAGAGGATGAAAAATACATTAAAAAAAGTAGATATTACACTAAAAGTAATAGCAATTATAGCCACGATAGTTGTTTGGAGTCTGTTTTTATTGGTAGCCACCGCAGCACTAAATAAACATTGGAGAATAACAAACAGTATAAACTCTCAACCAAATACTCAATGGATGTCGGAAGATGGAACTATTGTGTTTAATGTTGATTCTAACGGAAAGTCAACCGGACCAATGTATATCGGTGAAGAGAACTTTGAATTTTATTTGGTTGAGTTTATGGGCATTATATCAATTTATCCAATAGATGTTTTAGAACAAAAAATCATAAGTGAAATAGTTGATAAATACGAAGGTTGGTCATGTTCATATAAAAGCAAGAAAAAGTTTGTTGCGACAGTTAATAAAACTACGATTTTTGAAGAAGACCAGAAAATAACGTTTTATCGAATTGATAACGAAGGATAGATAGGGGAATGGTCTTCTGTTAGATTATTAATAGAGGTGATGTTTGAATGAAAAAGAAATCTTTAATGATTATTATTCTAATATTGACCATCTTATTGGCGAGTGGGTGCGGCAGGCGTAATTTTAAATTTTACGATGATGAAGACGCTGTTGAAAGAATAGAAATTGTTAATGTTGAAAGCGATTTGAATTACACAGTTCTTAAAACAATTTCCAATGATGATGAAAATCGGTTTATAAATGATTTATCAAAAGTTTCTTTTAATGACTATATTTTCGGTGATCCAATGGAAGTAGCCGGAAAAGCAATTAAAATAACTTATGAAAGTGGAAACTATGAACTAATTTGTCACTATTGGTCTGAATATATAAGCGGAGAAAATACTTATTTTATTTGGAAAAATTGTAGTGAAAATGATTTTGAAGATTTAATAAATAAATATCAAAACACCGAACTGTAACACAGAACAGACAAGGGGCGGTTATCTGTTTTTTGGAGAATTTGGAGCTGTTTGGAGAAAATGGAAAGGCAAAGAAGGAAAATATGTAAAAAATTCAAGCCAACATTTAATAAGGAAAAGCTATGAAATAATTCAAGGTACACGGGAGAAAACATTAGGGTTATGAAATGTTCAAAAAAACTTTTAGCTATATTACTTGCTTTTATATGCATTCTTACTATTTGTAGTTGTGATTCAATTGACAACGACGAAAGTTCGCAAATTGAAGAAACTATAAACAAAAAAACAAATACCATATATGGTAAGTATGAATCAAATTCAATAATTACGTCAAAAGATGTTGAAGAAATACTTATAAATGCCGGCGCACGTCTTTTTGGAAACGAAGAAATTACTTTAAGCGACAAGACGAAAGTAAAAACTCAAACATATATTTTCTCTGCTGAAAGTTGTTGGATTGCTTTTTTTGATTCTTCACAAGAAGCTGAAAAGCATTTTGATGAAATTTATACATATACATCAGTATTTTCACAATCCAAAAGTATATATCATTATTTCGAATCTGCAGTGAAATTAGATAATGTGTTGATTGTTGGCGGATATAACAGTATAACTTTAATTTTGGAAAACTATGTGGAGGAATTTGTTATACCTGTTGATAAATTCACAGAGCCAAGCAAAGTGGAAAAATGTGAAGTTCAAATAGACGTTTCTGAAGTTTCTTTACAGATGAAAAAACATGGTTATACTGAATATGAATCTACTGTGGATAACGGAAACGTTTGGTGGGGATTTGTGAATTTTAATACAAATGAGTTTTGTTGTATGGTGAAATTATCCAGCGGTGAAACTGAAAATTTTGCAAAGCATTTAAAAGATGCATCTGCTGATGTTTTTAAAGGTATATCTTATATGTATACAGAAGATTATATTTTAATTTCAAGAGTATGTGTGTGGAAAGACTTGCTTGCTGATATTAATAAATCCCACAATTCGATAGAGAATGTTTAAGCTTTGCAAAAGCTTTAGTTTTCCGCTCTATTGAATGTATAACAAAGCTCGAAAGCTTTGAAAAAATGTGGCAGACATAGAACTGACAAGTTATTAAGCAAATAAGCATTAAAAACAATAGAAATGTAATGGAATGAGGTTGGTTGAGCATGAAAAAGAGAATTATTTTGATAATAAGTTTTCTCCTGTTTTCTCTCTTGCTTTTTTTAGTTGCAAATTTTTTCCACGTTAGAAAGCAGTACAAAGATGTTTATGTGGAATATCTGATGTCTCAATATGGAGAAGATGGTACGGAAATTAGTGATATCTATTTTGTGATTATAAGCCATCCAAGATTCAATCTTTCGTATACCGTTAAAGATACAGGAGAAAAATTTCATTTAACTATTAATTCGTATGGCGAAATAATCGAAGTTGAAGAGTAATCGTACCACAATCTGACAGGTAATTGCCGACTACGCTGAAAAGTGAGGTTTAAGCGGGTTTTCGCTCTGTTTAACGTCAAATTTCCTAAAATGCAAAACAAAAGCCAAAAAGTTAAAAACAAAACTGCCGTAGCAGGCAAAGATTTTGCTCACTACGGCAGAGATAAAAAGTGGCTCAAGGGAAAAGGATGGTATCATAATCATTTAAAGTAACAGGAGGATTCTTAATATGAAAATAGTGTCGAGAACTCTAAATAAAGGTGAAATCTTTCTGTCTTCTTTTCGCGCAATAAAGAACGTTTTTAAAGATACCCCTTTTAATATTGATTTTTCAGTATACAGCAAACAATACGGAACGTTTATGAATACCCCCGACTATTACTATTTAAAGAATAAAATTCAAGGTCAAGTTGTTGCGGCGCTTTATACCCACCCTTGTGACTATAGTCCTACCTTGCATTTATACACAATAAAAGAGTCTTTGTACTCTCAAAATCTGCAAACTGAATTTGAACAAGAATATCTTGTGAAGTTCTTTGATTTTTATTCTGAAGTACAAACTATCGTTGATGTAATTGACCGAAAAACACGAATGATGCTTGTTGAATTATTAAATGGTAAGTTTGTAATTCATCGTATGATTTTTCCAAAGTAGATAAATTGTTCAGCCCCAACGGAAAAGCAAAGAAGAATGTAAACTTATTGCACAGATACTTCTTTCTCTAAAATGTTGCCAACATACTACCGGCAAGCATTGCCTTTGGGCACTCAAACGCAGACTTGTCAGGAATGTTCCTAAAACCTTTAAAAGTTGACAAGGGATGGTTTTATGTCGGATTATTATGATTTCACGATATTGGTGGAGGGTTATGATTGAATGAAAAAAATAAAATCAGATTCTGAAAACAGTACGAAGAAATACAGCTATGCAGAAGAAGCTGAAAAAACGCTTCATGCATTTAAAAATTCCGACGATAACCGAAGTAGAACAAATGCATTTAGAGAAATAGGATTGAAATATATAGACCTCCAGAAAAAGTATTGCAGTTCTTTTGAAGAATTGATGGAGCGTACAGAATGCAATGTTGTATATAAAAAATATTCCAAGGGGGGAGAATGCATTCATAGAGGAGTGTTATCTCCAAGCAATTTGGATATGGTTGTAGGCGGGTGTAATC
>JAZRPU010000109.1:0-3785 GCA_045649365.1 Eubacteriales bacterium
ATTCGCGTACTGTATTTTCGAATGTTTTAATAACATATTTTTCACTAGACTGTACAATATTATCAAGAGAATCCACCTCTAGCATAACGCCCGCCGTTGAGGGTGCTTCAATAAGTACTGCTATATCAGAATTATATCTAAATGTATATCCATAATCTGAATCATTCAAAGCAATATCTTTAGGATATTTAATTTTAAAACCCATAAAAGTGAGTGTTTGATCTAAATTTACATTATCATTGTCGTTTTCATCACTACTGTTATCTTTAATTTCTGTTGATTCAGTTTTACTGTTTTCTTGTGATTCAATACTACTTGTTTCAGTTGAAGTGTCTGTATCTCCACAAGCCACAAGGGAAACACAAATAACTATAGTTAGCAATAGCGTAATTAATCTTTTCATAATATACTCCTTAAATAATATGTGTTTAATAATAAAATATCTTTATCATTATTAATATATAATAAAGACGATATAATATATTTTATTACTTCATGCATTATATCATTTTCACGATTACTTGCCAACTATGATTCAGTATTTTATTGCGCAAGAATTAAAACTATTACTTTGGAAGGATTATTTTAAGTTTAATTTGGAATATTGTATTTTAATTTTCATATTATTAAATGGAATGATGTTTAAGGAGGAGCAGATGAAAAAAATTGCGATTATTTTAGGCATAATATTAATTATAAATTTTACTGTTATTCCCACTAATACTGTTGCACTTGAAAGCGAGGACAGAATATATTTGTCTAAAAGCGGCGATATGTGGAATGATTACGTTAACATGATGAATATAGTTTTCCCCGGCGAAAAAATATCTGGATTGTATTATCATAAGATTTATGCTAAATATAATGCAGAAATTGGTGGATTTGTTGTTATTGATAAAAAAGCATCACATATTTCATATACAAAAAACGTTGGTGAAACTTCTTTTGGATTATGTTTTTCATATAATCCCGAATATAAAGAGGGGAGAGAGTTTGGGAAGGAAAATTATAAGGTTTGGAGTAAAATAAGAGAAGGGGATATATTATATCCTCATGGTATAGATTTTACAGCTAAAACAATAAATACTCATGGAAACCTGTCTGATGGCACTTTAAAAACAGATGCATATTTTTCGGTTGTATATTCAGAAAGACAAAAAGAGCCTACAGCATATAGCGGAAAAACTATTGTTGCCCTTGGAGATAGCGTTACATGTAACGGAGGATGGACAGAAACTCTTGGGGATAAGATTGGATGTGATGTTATTAATTCGGGGGTTAGTGCAGATAGAGCCACAGAAGCATTATTGAGATTTGAAAAAGACGTCGCTGATTATTCTCCTGACATTGTACTTGTTATGCTTGGAATAAATGATTGTGTTCAATATCATTACAGCGATAAAACAGTTTTATCTTTCAAAAACCAGCTTATTGAAATATATAATAAATGCAGAAATATTGGAGCAAAGGTGGTATATATTACTCCAAATAATATTAAAACAGAAAGCTTGAATTTCGACAGATATAAAGAGTATGGCGGACTGACTGAATGTTTCCCAAAGTTCATTCAAACAATAAAAGATGTATCAGCCGAAACAAATTCCTATTGCATTGACGTTTACAGTTCTTTTGAAAATACAAGCGAGTTATTATGTGACTCTGTACATCCAAACTTTCGCGGATATGATATTATAATTTCAAAAATATCCGAATTTCTTATATCTTATGCTGATCGAATTTGCGGGAAATCACTTGAAGGATTTATTTTAACAGGTGAAAAGGATGTGGAAATCAATAATGAAAATATCATATTAGAACGTTGTTCGGTGAAAGAATTAAACAATCTTTTTTGTAATGAAATTAAAGTATATCTTTCAGAAAAAGAATTGACAGAAAAAGAATACGTTACAGAAAATTGTGTTATATATTGGATAGATAGTTTTGGAAATTTGCGAGATGGTTACAAGGTAATAATTAAATAGGATAAACAAACTCCCTCACGAATAAATGAGGGAGTTTGTTATTAAAGTTCTTCAATTACAGTTTCGGATTCGTTTTTAGGAGAAAGGAAAAAGCTGATAACAAGCAATGCAATAACGATAAATATTAAATCCATTAAAACGTATATTTTGAAATCTGAACCTACATATTTATCTGTAAAAGGCATTTTTAATAAATACGGAATCATTTTTGAGAAACGGTTATACGTTAGATTTTCAAAAGTCAAAATGCTTTCTCTTGAAAAAAGAATCAATGAGGAAATATATTGCGAAACTAAAGCAAAGGCAACAGATATTCCCCCTGAAATGAAAATCTGTTTGTTAGAAATGCTTTCTTTTGAGAATATTCTAAATCCCATAAAAGAAGCGAAAGCCATAAGTGCTGTAATCCAGTTTACATAATACCCACTTTTAAAGGAACTTTCCGCAGAGGGAAGGGGAATTACAAAAGCATATAGCAATATAAAACAAATTGAAATTCCAAAAGAAAATAAAACAGAGCCTCCTATACCTTTTAAAGTAGAATGATTTTTTGTCGGAGTATCTTTATTAGTGTTTTCAACTTCAGAAGCATCGTTAGATGAATCTATATTTTCATCTTCTTGAATTGCATCTTTTAATAATGTATTCGCACATTCTGAACAAAGCATGCAGTTTACGTTATCATTTGAAATTCTATAACGTTTTTCTGTTTTATCAATAATGACACCGCATTCAGAACAAACATTTTTTACAACGGATTTGACCTTTGAAAGCTCTTTAGCTGTTGCTTTTATTAACGAATAAAAGTTTTTATATGATAATGAGCAAAGTATTTCAAGACCATTTTCTTTGTGACTATATTCTGTTATTTCATATTTTGAGAAAACGTCGGATAATATATTACTTAAGGTCATAATGCTCACAGGATTTCCGTCATTATCGGGGATTTCCGTATCGAGCAAATAATAAATGAAAAATGCTTTTTTTGATCCAATTTCATAAACTGAAATTAAAAAATCATCAATAAAGCCGAACGCTGAATCGTTTTTAACTGTGAAAGAGATTGTGTTGGCGAAATCTGATGTTTTTTTACTTATCATTCGTAACTCCTTTAGGTGTTAAGCCCTGCAAATTGATTTTGATATAATGTATAATAGTGTCCTTTTTTCTCGAGAAGCTCTTCGTGATTTCCGGATTCTGCAATCTTTCCATTGGAAATAACAATAATTTTATCTGAATCTCTTATGGTTGATAATCTGTGAGCGATTATCAAGCTTGTTCTGTTTTTCATAAGAGCAATCATTGCTTTTTGGATATTCATTTCAGTTCTCGTGTCAATATTTGAAGTAGCTTCGTCAAGAATCAATATTTTGGGGTCACTTAAAATTGCTCTTGCAATACAAATCAGCTGTCTTTGTCCTTGGGAAAGATTTGAACCGCTTTCAGATAAAACTGTTTTATAGCCATCGGGAAGTTTTCTTACGAAAGAATCAACTCCTGCCATTTTTGCAGCATTAATAACTTCTTTAAAATCGGCGTTTTCATTACCGTATTTGATGTTATTTTCAATTGTATCTGAAAAAATTATTGAGTCTTGCAATACAATTCCAATAGCATTTCTCAACGTTTTTTTAGGTAATGAAAAAATATCCTTTCCGTCGAGTTTTATTTCACCCTTGTTGATATCATAAAAACGGGTCAGAAGATTAACAACGGTTGTTTTTCCGCTTCCCGTAGCTCCAACAATTGCAATTTTTTCACCCGGTTTAACTTTTAAAGTAAAACCGTCAAGAACTTTGTTTT
>JAZRPU010000110.1:0-3673 GCA_045649365.1 Eubacteriales bacterium
GGATTACAAGCATAGAATATTCGGGTTATTATTACTATCAACGAGAAAACTCGATGATGCGAAATAGTGCAAATATCATTAAGCTTGATCAAATGAACGAAGTGTCCAGATGGTTTTATCCGAGATTTGTGGAGTTCTTTGACTCGAAAGAGTATAATTCTCTATATCCGTTAATTCATTTTGTGTTGTTGTATTTTGAATATATGAAGATTATAGGAACGCCTCAATATTCTGATTTGCCAAAACATATCGATGCCATAAAGAATCAAGAATGGTATATTAGCCAGACTCGCAGTATAAAAAAATGCAAGAAATTTTCAGTTTGCATGTATGGTAAACGTATTACACGCCAAATTGTTTTGTTTTCTCATTTTTGCTTGCACAAAAATTGGAAGCGGTTTGCTATTGAATCGAACTTGGCGTATAGATTTTTTATTAAGTAGTTAGACTTACAAAAAAGTCATGCAACTTTTTAGTAAACTACGTAAAATATAAAAAGGCTTTTTGAGGTTTTAATTTTTCTTTAAATCATAAATATATATGAGTACTTCTACATGATGTTGCATTGATTTTTTGAATTGAATACCGAGTGGCGTTTGTATATAATAAGTGCTTAAGAGTAAAATTATTATTAAAATAAAAAACAAGGTTGTTTGACATAACCTTGTTTTTTTATAGTTGTACTTTTATTTTAATAATGATAAAATGAATTATAATTAATGTGATTTATATAAATTTAAATTTTGGGGAAATGGAAGATATAGATTTCTAATGATATCACCGCTTGAACAATTTAATTGCTTTTTCTCTCAAATATATCCACAGATAATTTCCTTTTTTTAAAAGTTTAATATGCTTTGGCGATTCGGTTTCTTTTGAAGCGTGTTCAAGGCAAAATACAAATTCTTTTGAACCAAGAATAGAATTATTATACTTTATTTTTTTGAAAATGCTATCGGTGTTTCGTTTGTCGAAGGTGTGTTTTAATGTGTTTATAAAAGAATATAAATATATATCACAAAATTCTGTGAGGTCTTCTTCTTTTTTTATTAAAGGTATTCGACTGGAAAAGGTATGAACGCTTTTGTAAAATATATCTTTTCTGTATTTTGAATCGGCTCCTTCATCTAAAATACAGTAATAGTAAAGAGGAGCTGTAACGACAACAAAACCATTGCAAAGGGAAAAATAATTAACGGTAAACAAAACGTCTTCTCCAATAACGTAATTCGGGTCAAACCTTACGCTGTTTGAAACGAGGAGGTCTTTGGAAAAGATTTTGTTACAAGAATAGGGTGAGAGCCATGCTTTGTACAAGAGGAAATACTCATCTTTGCTATAAGTGAGAGTTTCTTTTGAATATTCATTGAAAGCAATTACGAAGTCCTTTTGAGCTTCCTTTTTTTTATACATATTGCAAACAATCATTTTGTCGTGATTTTCTATTTGATGATTATACATTGTGGAAATATAGTTTTCTGTGACGTAATCATCACTATCCACAAACATTATATACTCGCCCAAAGCAGAGTCAATTCCCGAATTGCGAGCAGCGGAAACTCCGGCATTCACTTTGTGTATAACTTTAATAAAGCTATATTTTTCAGCATATTCATCACATATTTGAGGCGTTTTATCTGTGGAGCCGTCATTAACCAAAATTATTTCATAATCATCAAAATCTTGAGAAATAAGACTGTCAACACATCTGTTTAAATACTTTTCTTGATTAAAAATTGGTATTATAACACTTACTTTCATGAGTTTTCTCTCCATCGATTATGTCTGAAATTATGATATCACAAAAGCAACATTTTGTCAACTGCATGCATGGTCAATTTTATAGCGTATAATTGACAAAATAAAAAGAAAGTGATATAATGATATAAAATCAAAGTATGAATAAACAGCGTATTAAAATAATACAGAAAGGTTTTAGATATGGACACTTTGAAAAAGATATTTCCGCTTTCGTTTAAGTTTGTTGACACCACATCGAATTTTGTTATAGGTATACTTATTTATATAGGGATTGCGGGAGCATCTGGGATTCTTGTAAATGTTTTGACTTCGTATATATTTAATTTCCTTCCGTGGATTATAGAGCATGTAGTTGATAGAACGATATATGCCGCAGGCGGATTGATTGATGCTTATGCAGTTGCGGGAATTGTTATTCAAATTCTTGTTTTTACAAAAGCGATAAAAAAATAAGATTTAATAAACGTACATGTGTATAACTCGCGACCAGGTATGAGTATAACTCATAAACGAGTACATATAGAACTGATAAATGTGTATATATAAGAATTATAAATAAGCATATATAAAACTGTGAATAGGCGCATATTGGAATTACCACTCGTTATATAATAAGGCTTGTACAGATGTTTAGTACAAAAGGGCATACAGTCTAAAACTGTTTGCCCCTTTTTTATAATATTTTGGGTTTTATATTGTTGAGAATTTGTTTGTGTTTTGACTTTTTTAAAAAACATATTTTATAATTGCTTTGACTTATAATATCGAAAAAAACTGACAGCATAGTAAAATTAGCTGTCAGTTTTATATGTTAATTGTGGGTATTTAAAACTTTTTATTTTCTTTAAAGCTTTTTTTATTCCCATGGAAATTAAAAGCATTATATATGATGCAAGCGAGAAACCTATTATATAAACTATAAGCTCTACGGGGAATGGAACAAGGGGTTGTATCAATGAAAAAACAGGAAGCGAAGGGGCACAGTACGGACTGACAAAAAACATATTGAATGTTTCTCTCTTGAGTAATCCGCTTCTGTGTGCCGCTTCATTCATGCAAACAGCAAGAATAAGGGCTGATGCAAAAACGGGAATTGCTTTTAAAATTGTTTTGCTTTCAGAGTTGACGTATTGGGAATAAAGCAAAAAGACACCAACAGATATCATGGAGCCATGGCAAACCATAGTTTGAATATTGATTCCAATTGTTGATATGAAAACCGTAGATGGATAAAACATAACTGCTGCGCCTGCAAAAAGTGCAAAGGTTGAAAGATATGCACAAAGCGCTTTGTGGATTTTATTGTTTTTTATCAAGGCGGCAAGCAATCCCACATACATGGGTGTGGAACAAAATTGAAAAGGGAAGGCGTACCATTGATAGTCAAAGGAAATTTTATTTCCATCGTAAGAAAAACTAAAATTAGATTGCTTGTATATTTCCAATACTATAACAAGAAGTGAAATTGAAAGCAGAACTTTTCTTACGGTGCGTTCTGAAGGTTTTTTAAAAACGCGACAAAGCACTACTGTAAAAACAGCGGTTAAAACTAAAGAAAGAATATGAAACCATCCGTATAATTCGGGAGTTTTCATTTCCGAATCTAAAAGATTAATGAATTCACCCATAAAATGCTTAACTCCTTTTTAGAAGCTTTTAAAAATATATATTTGAATTGTTTGATTTGTTGAAAATGCATTGTTGGTATTATATCATTTTATATCATAAAGTTCAATGCCTTTTTAAAATTGTTTTTCATGGTTTTGTTTCAAAAAAATCCCTCCCGCTAAATAAAGCGGGAAGGGATTTTACCTTATTATTTGTTATGCATTAATATTATAGTTGCCAAGGAAAGCGGCTTTAACTCTTACGTAGTCAGTTGCATCAACAATGTTAGTTCCGTCAACGTCGG
>JAZRPU010000111.1:0-4315 GCA_045649365.1 Eubacteriales bacterium
GACGATATAGTAAAGAAATTAGAACAAGTGGGAGCAGACATTTGCTGGCAAAACGTAGAAGAATAATTTATAAAAGCACTTTCGATAGAATCGTTAGTGCTTTTTATTATTTCGCAATAAAATATGCACCTCTGAAAATCATCAGAGGTGCATGCTTTATTCATAGATTTTTATGCATACAAGTCATAAATACCAAGGAAATAGCTCTTAACCTTAAGATAATCGGTTGTATTTACTGTTCCATTATTATCAACGTCTGCCGCCGTATAGAACACGCCTGTTAAAGCTTCTCCATTATAGAATTGGCTTTTAATTCTCAAATAATCTGCAGAATCAACTGTTCCCGTTCCGTCAACGTCGCCTTTAACAATAACAGTAAAACACCCACCTTCGTCGCCACGAGTGAAAAATGATCCTGTTCCAAGAATATCATATGCATGAAGAAGATTTCTATCCTTATCATACACCCATTGAACATGCACAAAATTATTTTTAATTCTATCCTCAATAAATTCTACTGTTGTTCTTTCTCTTACATTAGGAAGCGTGTATGTGGTGAAATCTATATATTCAGGAAACGTTTCAAAATCAAGGAATGTAAATCCATTTTCTGAAGTATAACTTTCAACGTCTGTGTTTTTATAGCCGATAATTGTAAAGTTTTCAACTTTTTCATCTCCATCAAAAGACATGTAGCCAAAAGCTTTTTCTCCAATGTAAAAATCACGGGTTAAAACTTCAAATTCAACAAGTTTAGGGCAACCTACAAAAGCGCCTTTTCCTATATTAAACTTTTTATCCATATTCAGAACCAATCTCCAGAGTTCAGGGCAATCAGCAAAAGCAAAATCACCAATATTAACATCGTGACAGTAATTCATAAATATATTCGAGAGCTTATCGCACCCTGAAAATGCACCTTCTTCAATGGTCACGGTCCAAGCATGAAAAAATGCATCGGGCAAACTGTCGCAATCAGCGAAAGCATATTTTCCAATATATTTAAGGCCAGTACAAAAATGGTAAGAGTTCAATTTGTCGCAATCGTAAAATGAACGTTCTCCAAGGGAAGTTATACTTCCGCCATTAGTTGCTTTAACGATATTTTTACAATAAGCAAATGCTTCATCTCCGATTTTATTAACAGACAAGGGAAGATGATATTCTTCTAAAGGGCTTCCGCAAGGAAAACGAACAAACTCCGTTTTATCCTTGTTAAAAAGTCCGCCCTCCAAAGATGAATATGCAGTATTCTCTTCATCAACGATAAATTCAACAAGATTGGTATATTGAACGAATGCTCCATCCAAAATAGATGTAACGCCTTTGCCAATAACTACTTTTTCAATGCTGTCTTTTTGGTCTTCCCAAGGAGTAGCGGTCATTTCCCCTGTACCGGATATTGTAAGAACTCCTTCTTCCAATGTCCACTCAAGGTTTTCTCCGCATGAATCTGCTTGTGCATTTGCAAAAGCAGTAAATGAAAATGCCGATAACATAAGTGCGAGAGTTAAGAAAAATGAAAGCGATTTTTTAATTTTTTTCATTTCTTTCCTTTCCGCTGTATTATACAGCTATAAAAATTATAAAATCAAAACGTTTATTCTTTAAGAGCATTAAACATTTTGATCTTCCCTTATTTTAGCATTAATAGATATGGATTTATATGTGCATTTAGTAAATATTTTGTTAACAATGTCAAAAGGGCTTACAAACTTTAGGTTTGTTTTTAACATTTTAGCCTTAAAATGTCATGATATCACAATTCTCCAAACAATTAAGCAATATGCAAAATTTAACACAAAAGGCAATCAATACATTCACGCTCTACACGGGAGCATGCAAAATCGACCGCCTTTCGTATTTGAATCTTATCAGTTTTTATGCATATAAATCGATACTTCCAAGGAAGTAACCTTTGATATTAAGATAATCCGTGGCAGATAATTCTCCATCGTTGTCACAATCCGCCGCCTTGAGATATTCACCATTCAATGCTGTCGTGCCAAGGAAAGAGCCTTTAACCTTTAAGTAGTCCGCTGAATCCACCATGCCACTTCCATCAATGTCGCCTTTAACTATAACGGTATATGCTTTTTCGTCAGAAGTAATAACTTTACATCCCGTTCCAACTAAAGCCGCATTTTCAAGGGTATTGCCCGATTTATCTGTAACCGTTGCATTAATACCATAGCTGGAAAGCTTTGAAATCATATCTTCCACTGTAGTATCTGCATTAACGTTGGGCATTGTGTTTGAGGAATCATCCATAAATTCATCGCTTTCAGAGTCAGGAAGTAAATCACCATCAAGTGCAACAAAAGCAAAACCATTGCTTATAGCGTATTTTTCAGCCAAAGAGCCTTTCATTCCTTTAACAGTAAAGCCTTCTATTTTTGTGTAGCCATCATTTCCAAAATAATACCCAAAAGCATACTCACCTATTGACGTTTCAGCACCTAAAACAGTAACAGAAGTGAGCTTTTGACATTCTTCAAAGGCATGCATTTTAATAGATTTAACCCCTTTTCCAATTGTTACGGAAGAAAGACCCTCGCAATAAGAAAATGCATATTCTTCAACAGAAACTACAGAATCGGGAATATTTACCGACGTAATATTCGGGCAGTTGGTAAAAGTCAAAGATGCAACAAGTCTTGTTCCCTCTTTAACGTTACCATCGGTTGCTTCGGGTTTTCCCTTGACTAAATATTTTCCCACATATAAAAGACCGTCTTCCCAATTTGATTGGTCTTGATAAAAAGCTGTCTTATAAAGCATAGATATCCCAAGGTAAGTTACAGAATCACCAATAGTAACATCTGAAAGCGTTGAGCATTCCTCAAAAGCATGGTCGCCAATATAAGTTACAGAGCCGGGGATTTCCACAGCAGTAAGACTTGTGCAATAATAGAATGCATGAGAGCCAATTAATGTAACAGTATCGTAAATAGACACTTTTTCAAGGTTAATGCAAAACGAGAATGCATCCATTCCTATTGATGTAACACCGTCTGCAACAATGACCTTTTTAATGTTTTTTTTGTAAGAATCCCAAGGCGCTCCATCGAGATAACCGTCCATATCACCCGTGCCTGTTATGGTAAGAAGTCCATAGGGATCAAGAGTCCACGTTAAATTTTCTCCGCAAGTGCCGGATTGAGATGATGCAAATGCTGTGAAAGATAGAGTAGAAATCATCAACACCAAAGATAATAAAATTGCAAATGTTTTTTTCATTTCGTTCCTTTCTGCTGTTTTTATCCTTTTAACCTTTAGAACTAAAAGAACTACAGCCCATACTTTAAGATATTTTACTACCGATATTATATCACGAGTATACAAACTCGCTCTTCCGCAAAACCGCACTCCAAAGGCAATATGCTTTTGGAGTGCAAAGCTTTATATATTAAACTTTTCAAACGACAAATTATCCGTTGTTTGAAGCACCGTTTATAATCGTGCTTACGTCTTCGGATCCAACGTAAGTTTCGGGAAGCTTTCCGTCCCAATGCTGTATGTAATAATATTGAAGAAGCTCATCTGTGAGAGTTTCAGAAATAGCTTTGTTTGCTGCGGCTTCCTTTTGACCTGCATATTCAACACCGTCAGCCTCAATTTTAACAACTGCAAGGTCTGCTTCTGCTTTGATTTTTGCAGTTTCTGCTTCTACTTGAGCTTGGATTTTTGCAGTTTCAGCAGCAGCATTTGCTTGAATTACAGCCATTTCAGCAGCAGCTTCCTGTTCCATCACCTTTTGAGCTTGCTCAATTTCAGCTTGGAGCTTGTTTTGTGCAGCTACTTGTTTTGCTTCAACCGCATTTGTGAATGCATCGGTGAAGTCCATATCCTCAATTGCAGCAGAAACAACCTGAATGTTATATTTCGAAAGGCTTTCTTTCAACACAGTTTCAATGGCGGAAGCCAATTCTGCACGAGAGCTTATCAACTGTTCAGCAGTATATCTTGCTGTTACAACCTTAACCGCTTCCGCAATATTGGGAACTATAACCGTATCATAATATGCTGTTCCAACAGTTTTGTAAATTTCTTGTGCATTTGATTTGTCAATCTGATAGTTAAGAGTGTACATTACAGAAACTTCTTGAATGTCAGAAGAAAAACAAGCTAATTCTGTACTTGCCTTTTGAACGCGGTTATCCATCATAACTACCTTTTGCCAAGGAGCTTTCATGTTAAAGCCCGAATCAAAGTTTTTGTTTTCTACCTTTCCAAAGGTGGTAACTACACCTGTGTGACCTGTGGGGACGGAAGCTATACAACCAAGTCCAATTAAAGTAGCTGAAAGTACAAC
>JAZRPU010000112.1:0-4949 GCA_045649365.1 Eubacteriales bacterium
TATACATTTGATGCTGTACTCAACAGATAAATTTGATAAAGGCTTTATCACTAAAAGAGGGATAGATAACCTTCGTCATTTGTTTGGCACAGAGATATTCTCAGATGATATTGATAATTATTATAAAGAGCAAACGGAATATCGAAACACTTTAAATTCAAATGCTCGTGATGAAATAATATCACTTGCCGATAAAATCAAAAAAGGACTTATCAAAAATGATGAATTTATATTGAAGTTTATATCTCTCGCCAAACGTTTGCAAACGGTAAAAGGTAAAAAGGTGTATGGTTATCTTCCTAAAAACGTAAAAGAAATGGTGTGCGAGCTTGTGGATATTCTTGAAAAAGATAAAAACATTGAACGAGCTTATGAATTGTGGTATCAGGCAAAGTGTGCTGTATACTCAACCTATACTGATAATCCACCACCAAAGAAACCACTATCTCAAGAAGAAGTATTCAAACCAATCAGGAATGCAATCATAAAAGAAGCGGACGAACTTGGAAAACTTCTTGAATTGAACAGCATAAGAAATTCATCATCTCAAAATACCGTTCAGAACAATAACACTAATGCTCCTTCTCAAAACGGAAATAACACAACTTCGAATTCAAACACGAACTCAAATTCAAGTGCCAATAACAGCACAAACACTAATACTAATACAAATTCTAATTCAAGCACAAATACAAATTCAAATACAAATCCGAGTCCGAATCCAAATAACAATACCAACGGTAATTCAAACTCTAACAATACCAATACCCCAAGCAACAAACAGACTTTTTCGAAATCACAAAACGCTTATATCGCATCATCGATAACAAGACTTGGTAATAACATTTCAAAAATCTTCCGTGAACAATTTGATGACCAAGCGGATCAGTTACCCATTGATACAGACATCGATTCAAGACTCAAACGTGAACTCGAAGCCAAAAAGAAAGGTCAGAATATTTCTATGTAAAAAAATGATGCAAATGCGAAAGGGGGCATTTGCATCATTTCAAGTATTACAATCTGATTAACGCTTAATGAAATGTCCAATTATTTTGTGTTATTAAATAAATACACTTTATTGGTCATTAGAATCATAATTGTTTTTTTGAGCTTCTTCCAACTGCTTTTGTTCCTGATAGTAGTAATTAGTTTCACGATATACTGCACAAAAATGCTTGATTTTAGAACTGATTGAAATTTTGTGATTTTCTCTTTCGAGTAAATCAACTGCTTTTCTAAATATGTCGTTTTCAATCATATCATCTATTAATTGATTTAAATCTTTCCAATACGTTTCCGAAGGATCTTTTTGAAATATCTTGAGTAGTTCCAGTTTGATTTGTTCAGCAGAAGAAAAATTGTGAAAATATGCATAAGGCTTTTGGGATTCTTTTTTGTTAAAGAGAATCTCATTTGATTTGTTAACCAAGTCAATGAGTTCTTTGGTTTCTTCACTGCATTCCAATATCTCGCCCCAGGCTGTCTCAACATACCATTCATCATTAACATATTTAACGAGAGATCCTCCCGTAGATAGTTCAAAATTAAGAGAAGTACAAATATCTAAAAACGTTTTGGTATTTATACAGTCAATCGCTAAATATTTTAATGCTTCGAAAAGATCTATAGTTTTTCTTTGCGAATAAAAATATGAAAGTTTTCTTCGATCTGCGTTTTTAAAGATTTTGTTTAATAATTTGTTTATATCCTTGCTTTTGGTTGCATAAAGCTTATATAATTTTCGTATATCTCTTTCAATTATAACACCAGCAGTATTATTGTGTTGATGAGGGCGTTGGTGTTTGAATACAATCTTTGGATTTTCTCCAGTAGTATATTCAATTACTTTTTCTTTATCTAAAATTTCTATCAAGTTTGCAACAATATTTTTATGAGCTGTATCATCGAAGTAATATATAGTTATTCGTGTTTTTTCATGACAAATCAAATCTTTTATAATATCACTATCCGAGGAATCTAATGAATGTCCAAAAAAGACAACTTCAATATTTTTATTGTTTGAGGATTTTATTAACAACCAATTTTTATATGTATTTTCTGTTTTTTTTGTTATTCGCTGAAAGTATTTTTGAAAATCTACATATCTATTGGTTGCGCGTTCGTGTGAATTGGTAGTTATTCCTAAAACAATATTTGTTTCATCAAAGTTTTTATTATCGGCAATCCCGTGAACATGTTCAATATTTTCTTTCCAATGGACTCCGCCATATACTCGTTGATATGTGTTTGAATAATTAAAAGTAATAATATCGGTGGCGTCGAAATCAATTATGTCTGGAGCTACTCCGTTTATTGGCGTTTTGTTTATAAAATCAACAATATAAATCTCTAAAGCTTTACAAAAGTTCATTAGCGATTTTTGTAAAACACTATGAATGTTGTTAAGACTAATTTCATTTATCCCTTCGCGCACAATTTCGTTTAACCCTAATTTGTTAATTAATTGATGACTTCTGTGGTCTCCATTAGTAGGATACCGAATCATTTTTGAGCTAAGATATTCTTCTTCAATTAATTCAAATTCATAGACTATATTTTTAATTTCTCTTTCTAAATCTATCCAGTTATTTCCTTGTTGCTCTAAACAAAAATTAAAATAACTTAAAAAATGATTGTTTTTCAATAAATCCAAAAACTGTTTTTTTATTGATGACTTTTGTTCTAATTTTTTCACATACTTTTTTTGAGTTGTATTTAATTTTTCATAATACATTTTGGACGATTCTTGGCTGTTTACTATATAAAGACAAAAATGTAGAAAATCTTTATAACCAGTTGGCAGATTATGATCCAGATCAAAACCATTACCTAATACCAATATTTTCATTTATACTTCCTTTCAATTCAGAATTTCAAAATCCAAATATGATAACAATGTTATACCCTAAGTGTAATAATGTAATTCTCTTATTCTTTTAGAATATCGCAGAGACTATGCTCATCTTTGGGAACATTAGATACCCTTCGGTATTCACGAATTGCTGTTATTAATGAATCAATATTTGAAAAATACTGTTTAATAAAATCATAATTCTTTACTTTGGGTATTTTTAAGTCAGCTTTGCAGAAATCGCTGGGCTTTTTGCCAGACTTCTTGTATTCGGAGTATTTACCTTCGTTGAATATAACGAGCATTTCAATTTCAGGAGCCGTAATAACGTTAATAACTTCGATTTTGTGTTCGTATGGTTTGCTGAGTTTGAAAGATTCGTTGCGTGAATCAAGAATGCGAAGAACGGTTATTTTTTCTGTAAAGCCTTTTCTCAAATACTGCTCTTCAAAGTTTTTTGCACTTCTGCAGCGTATCAGTTCGCCTTCAAGAAGGTCATCCCAACTAAAGATTAATCGGTTGGAATCAAGCAACAACTCCAAAATTGCTTTCTCGGCAGAGCCTTCATAAATGCAAGCAACATATTTTGTGAGAACCATCATTTATCCTCCTTGCGAGAATTAATCAGGCTCTTTTTCAAATTCATGTACGCATCGTACATCGGAACAGTTCCCTCAAGGAATCCGCTCTGATATGCTTCACTTTTTTTGATATCGTTTCGCTTAAGAAGGAGCGAAAGGTTTTCGACAGTAATTCCACTTCTATTACGAACAATGTATATATTATCGTTGCGTTCAAATTCGTCAAGCAACTCTGCATAATGTGTAGAGAAGATAAGCATTGCACCTTTGGGATTAACTTTCTTGTCCATATAAAAGCGGATCAACGTAGAAACAATCTCACGGTTGAAGTGGTTTTCAAGTTCGTCAACAATAAGGTATCCACCGCTTTCAAATACTTTAGTTGCATTCAAGAAAGTATTAATACCTTTTATTGTACCTGATGAAAGGTATCTGTTCAATTCGGAAAGTTGATTCAAAGCGATCTCTTCCTTGCCATAGAACTTTAAGCGAATATCCGTATCCTTGCCTTTAGTTTTTATATGAAGGTGTTCAACACTTGGATCAAAGAATGCAATTAATTCGGGCGGACAGTCCTCGGAAATGCTGAGTTGATTGATATTGGTGTACTGAAGCATATCTGTTACAACAAGTGAATCTTTGTTCTTCTTGTTAAATGCAACCATAATGCTGACATCTTCAAGTAAAAAAGCTTCATCATTGTTTCTGGTTAAAATAGCGTCATATTTTTCAAAATCAAAGATGGCATTTTTGTTTTTGATTTTGGAACTTGACTTGGTCTTTAAAACTTCATCAAGAATAATAAATTTGTTTTCGCTCTTGCCAATAACGGTGTGAAGCAAATTGATGGTTTGATTTTCAGAGTAGAAGAAGATATCAAAGGAGATTTTCCCTTTGTTATCCAAGCCGTCGAAAAGTTCATTGTATGATATGGTATTGATTGACTGATTGCTCATCATTCCGCAAACGAATGAAATGAGTTTTAAAATAGAAGTTTTACCCGAGGCGTTGATACCAATAAAAGACAAGACGTTATTTTGAAAGAAGCGTTGAGCGTTTGAGGAAAACAGGCAACTCATCTTATTTGCATTATCGTCTGTTACTCTTTGCAAAGCAAAAAAATCTATCTCGCAGTTATCTTTGAACAAGGGTAAACCTGAAGCAATGATTTTTAATAATTTCATAAGTTTTCCACCTCTTAATTACACAAATTACGTTTTTAACTAATGGTAGTATACCACAAACGACTCATGATGTCAAGATTAAAAACAAAAAATACGTTTTTAATCTTTAGCTTCTGTGCTTTTAAAGAGAAATTTTGCGTATCACCATCAAAATGTGTTTATAATCTTTATCAATCAAGAAAGGAGCAATATGCCACATTATACAGAACAACAAATCAAAGCGGCGGACGAGAAAAGTCTTGTCGCTTTTCTTAATGCTCACGGAGAAAGTCTCAAAAAGCACGGAGATCAGTATCTGTGGGAAAAACATCAGGTATGGATAAGAGGAAA
>JAZRPU010000113.1:0-7290 GCA_045649365.1 Eubacteriales bacterium
GGCCTCCGACTTAGCTTAAGATTTTTAAGCTTTCTCAATTTTGACCTCATATTCATAACGGTTATATTTGAGGTTTCGTCAATAAGAATATTCGTTTTTGCCAAAACTGATGCGGCAGAAGCTAATTTTTTCCATTCATCATCAGACATATCCCCTGTTCTCAACTTATGATGGTCAACAAGGGCTTCTCCCGCAAGCATACGGGAAGCAAGCTGTTGAGGAGGCATTTCCAAGGAGAAAACCGCTACATCAGGAGGAGCTTCTCCATCCTTAAAGGATTTTGCCACGTTAACTGCAAGATTCATTGCAAAAGTGGTTTTACCCATACCGGGTCTTGCGCCAACGATTATCAAATCTCCTGGGTTCATTCCTACGATATAATCATCCAAATCAGAAAATTTGGTTTTTATACCCGAAAAAGCTTCGGGATTGTTTCTCAACATGCCCCACATGTCGTAATTTTCTTTTATTGCTTGTTTTATGTGAACAAAATTGGTGTTGTACTTTTCGTTTGAAATTTCATACAAGCGTTGTTCCGCCCTGTCCAAAATTCCGTCCACGTCATCAATTGCAGAATAAGCTTCATCAGACGTTGCTCTTGAAGCATTTATAAGCTTTCTCAAAACCGCTTTATCACGAATTATCTCCGAATACTCTGCAACATTTCCAGAAAATTCAGCGGAATCTATCAAAAGCTTAAGATACTTTGCGGCATCAGGGCCATCGTAATGCTTGCTTTTTTCAAGAGCTTCAAGAATAAGCACAACGTCTATAGGTCTTGATGCAGATGCAAGGTCAAACATGGCATCATAGATAACCTTATGTTGATCAAGATAAAAATCATCTGCTCTCAACTGTGGAACTTGTTCTATCAATTCTGGGTTAGTTAATATTGCACCCAATATGGACTGTTCCGCTTCCAAAGAATAGGGCATTTGTTTCAAAGAAGTAATCTGCGAATCCATCTCTTTATTTTATGCTTCAACAATTATCTTAAGCTCTGCACTGACTTCGGGATAAAGCTTAAGCTTCACAGCATATTCTCCCGTTCTTTTTATATTATCACCTAATACTATTTTCTTTTTGTCAACTGTAATTCCAAGCTGTTCGGAAATTTTGTCTGCAATATCCTTTGTAGTAACAGCACCGTAAAGTCTTCCGTCTGCTCCGCCTGAAGTTTTAAACGTGATAACAGACCCATTGATTTTTTTTGCAAGCTCCAACGCCTGTTTACGTTCCGTTTCTTTTTTATAAGCTGCGGCATCATTTTTTGCCTTAACTTCGCTTATAACTTGAGCAGTTGCTTCTTTTGCAAGATTTTTTGGGAAAAGGAAATTTTTTGCATATCCGTCGGAAACGTTTATTATCTCTCCTTTTTTACCTTGTGCCTTTACGTCTTCGAGTAATAATACCTTCATACATTACCCTCCTTGAATTTATATTACTAATATTTACTTTATATAAAAATATTTACTATTCATAAACTAACGAACAGTTTATTATTTTTTTTCAAATTTTTCTATGGCATCTTTAAGTTCAAGCACAGCATTTTCCATGCTGACGTCTTCAAGAAGCGCACCCGCCATATTAAAGTGACCGCCACCGCCGACGTTTTCCAAAATCAATGCAACGTTAATAGAGCCGTCGGAACGAGCAGAGATGTGAACACCGTTTTCAACCGCAGTAAGAACAAAAGTTGCTTTTATTCCTTCGATTCCCAAAAGGCTGTCTGCGGCTTTTGCAGCTATTACTCTGTTATTTCCGTCTGCTTCATCATTCTCATATACAGTTATTGCATAAATGCCTCTGTAAACACTTACTCCTGATTGAATAGCTGCCAGCTTTTTATATTCTCCTGCTTCTGCCTTGAGCATTTCTCTGCCACGCTCAAGACTACCGCCTATATTGTCAAGGAATATTGCCGCGCCAAAGGTACGAACACCTGTATTTCTGCTGAAAGCATGTGTATCAAGAAGCATTCCTGCATAAAGCAAATCCGCTTCTTCCCTCAAACTTGTTTCGGGAGGCATTACATGCTCCAATATTTCGCAAACAAGCTCCGATGCAGAAGATGCTGTCGGCTCGATATAAGATATATCAGGCTTCTTATCAAATTCCTTTGCTTGTCTGTGGTGGTCAATAACAACGAACGAATTGGCATTTTCCACAATTTCCGAACATTCAAAAATGGCAGGATTACTAACGTCGCTGATTATTACCAAAGTTTCAGGTTTTATTAAATCCTGTCCTGTAATACTATCAACAAATATATCTGAATAAAGCTCTTTATCCAAATGCTCCATTGATGCATTAACGTCTTTATCGTCTTTGTTAACAACGATATTAACCTTAACACCGCAATGAACACAAAGACGCGCAAGCCCAACACAAGACGCTATACTGTCAAAATCCGCATTCTTATGCCCCATTACAATAACGTTTGAAGAATTGCAAACCAATGAAACAAGCTTGCTTGCAACAACTCTTGAACGTATTTTTGTTTGTTTTCTCACCGAGCGCACTCTTCCACCGAAGAAATACGACCCTTCTTTAGTTTTTACAGCAGTTTGCGCTCCTCCGCGTTGTAACGCAAGCTCGAGCGCATTTCTCGCGGCGTCTTCTTTTTCCGAAAGCGTACCTTCCACGTATGCAACGCCCATGGAAAGAGTAAGATTTATTTCGAAAGCATCCGCAGGTGCTGTGTTGATATTGTCCATAAAAGAAAATCTGTCTTTTATCAGTTTTTCCAATTGCTTTGCTTCAAAGAAAATAATAAATTTATCTCTGTCATACTCACGGATAATACCATTTACCGACTGAACCCATGAATGAAGTGCTGTAGAAATTCTCAAAGAATCTTCTCTACCCTTTTCACTCACATAAACCATCGCTTCAGAAGCGTTGTCTATCATAGCGTAAGCAACGGTCAATTCTTTTTCCTTCAAAACTCTTTTAGCTTCTTCAAGCTCGGTAACATCAGAAAGAGAAATAAAAACGTATTGTGTACCGTTTATGGTTTCTACGGTGCAAACCGCTTTGAAATTTATATCCTCCATATTAACAGACAGAGGCTCGCTTCCATTAGCTTTTACATATTCAAGAAGCTTTGATGAAGAAAGCTCTCCTCCTGTAACTTGAGTTAAAGAAGGCTTTTTGAGTATATCTATAACAAAATATTCCTCATAAGCTCCGCTTCTCCAAACTATTCTGTCATCTTCATCAGCAACGATAAAAATATCCCCGCTCCTTTGAGAAAATTTCTCACTAAAGCTCCTCGTATATTCAATAACTCCCTTTTTCCCGCTCCAAAACAAAACAAAACAAGATACACCAACGGAAATAAAGGTTACTGAAAAGCATATAAGTCCTGCTACAAAATCGAATGCCGCAACAACAGACGATAATAAAAGCAAAACAATAAGAAGCGATACAATATTTAATTTTTCGGGAGAGAACTTATTTTTAAAATTAAAGCCCATAAAAATTCTCCGAATATCTTAATATTACACTTTGTGCATAAATAATAATTAGTCTTCTTTATTTTCTGCTGAATCTATTCGTTTGCCTTCATAGGTAAGTGAAGAATAAACTCCTATTATCAAAAGAAGCAACATAGCAAAATTCCCAAAGGAAAGAGAAATAAGAATCAGTATCAAAAAGAATATTCTTCTTTCAGAACGAAGCTTTTTCACTATTCTGGAAACTCCCATATATAAAACCGCAGGGGTCATTCCGATGCATATAGTGTTAATTGCCAAAGGAAAATACATTCCCTCATTTTCGGGAGGATACAACGCTCCTGCAAAATACGCCAGAGTAAAAATCACAGCTCCCATTTTTGAAAGAACATAACTCCAATTTCCATGTTCCTTTTTAAATTCAGCCCCATAAGGTATAGCGGATTTTGCAATTACAGATGCAACAAAACTGAATATACCAAAAACAGCCAATCCATATCCAAGCCATGACATTCTCAAAGAATAAATTACTTCGTCAAGAATTTCTTTGGAAAAAAACTTTTCCACGTCAACTCCCATTTGCGCATATATTTCCTTCACACGCTCCATGTTATTTCTCACGCCTTGCAAATTAAGGTCTATATATTTAGCAATGTTTTCTCCATTTACAGAGCCGAACAGAATAAAAATATAGTACAAGTAAACAGCGACATAAAAAACAATCATAGCACTTATAGAGCGAACAATCGTTTGAGATCTGGAAAGACCTTTCTTTATACCGTAAAAAACAGCTATTCCAACAGGAATAAACGAAAGTGATAAAATTGCTTTTTCGGGAGCAGCCGTAATAAGATATGAGGCTACCGGAGGAAAAACCATTACTGGAACAACTGTCCACACTTTAAACTTGTTTAAACATATTGCCGCGAAAAATCCTCCGCCAACGCCTGATGCAAGCATAGACTGCAAAGGGTCACCTGCTGTTCCCGAAAAAACAGAAACAGCTATGAGTGCCAACATGAAAATTAAATATTTTTTGCTTTTGTTTTCAACGTTGATATTTTTTGTCAAAACAGTTTCCTTTCACTTTTTAAAACAACGTTTCCTGCTTTGCTTCATCTTCATCATAAGTTGAACCTGTAGAAGGAAGATTAAACTTTCTGTATTTTGATTCCTTTGAAAGCTTTGTTTTTTCAGGATTGTAAGGAACAGCCTCAACAACTCTCTGTCCCGCTTTCAAAGTCATTACAGATGCGCCCATGGAAGAACGGGTAGATTTTTCAACTATCTGTGACTCTTTTACCAGAAGTGCTTTTCTACCGTCAGAAAGAATGAAATATTCTTTCGCAGTTTCACCAGGATAAATAGCAACCGCAGGCGAACCACCATAGAAAGCGTTTGAAAGCTTTTTACGGTTCAACTTCGTTTCGTATGAATTAGCAGGAACGCGTACCGCTTTTCCGTTTTCAAAGAAAATAACGTACGTTCCCTTATAATCATCTATACAAAAGCCTGCAACAACCTTTTCGCCCTCTTCAAAATTCAATACCGTAGGAATATAATCTCCCAAAGATGAAGCTTTCACTTCTGAAAAGTCATTCATGCGGGATTTATATACCTGAGCTTTGGTTGTGAAAAATAAGAGAGAGGCTTTGTTGGTAGTTTCCTTTGTAAAAAGAAGTCCGTCACCCTCTTTATAGCTCTGAACGTCGTTTCCTCGCAAAGAGGCAGGAGTGCATTTCTTGAAATATCCTTCTTTGGACAGGAACATAACAACAGGATAATCGGGAATATCTTCTTCTGTGGGAACGTATTCTTCCACGTCTGTAAGGAAAAACGTTTTTCTTGGGATAGCGTATTTTTCCTTGATTTTTTCCAATTGTTTTATGATATACTTCTTCAGCTTCTTTGGAGAATCGATAAGAGCGTTAAGCTCTTCGATTCTCTTTTCTAAATCTTCAATTTCTTCAAGACGCTTTAAAATATACTGTTTATTCAAATTACGAAGCTTTATTTCAGCAACGTATTCTGCCTGAATTTGATCTATTCCAAACCCACTCATAAGGTTTGGAACAACGTCCGCCTCTTTTTCTGTGTTTCTGACAATTCTTATTGCCTTATCAATATCAAGAAGTATCTCTTTAAGACCAAAGAGCAAATGAAGCTTTTCCCGCTTTTTATTAAGCTCGAAAATAAATTCTCGTCTTAAACATTCCTCACGGAAAGCACACCATTCCTCAAGAATATCAATAACGCCCATAAGTCTGGGAACGCCACCCACAAGAACGTTGAAGTTGCAGGGGAAAGAATCTTCAAGAGGCGTGGATTTGAAAAGCTTTGCCATGATTTTTTCTGGGTTTGCTCCCTTTTTTAAATCAATGGTAAGTTTAAGTCCGTTAATATCAATTTCGTCACGAACGTCGGTAATATCCTTTACAGAGCCTTTTTTTACAAGAGCAACTATAGAATCTCTTATTTTTTCAACCGTTGTGGTGTAAGGTATCTCTGTAACCTCAATGCAGTTATAAGACGGGTCGAAGGAATATTTTGAACGAACTTTAAAGCTTCCTTTTCCCGTTGAATATATCTCTTTTAATTTTTCTCTGTCATATATAAGAAGTCCACCCGTAGAAAAATCCGGTGCTTTCAATATATCAAGCACCTCGTCGACGGTAATATTGCTATTCTTTAAGTAAGCTATAGTTACGTCACAAATTTCTCCCAAATTAAACGAGCAGATATTGCTCGCAAGGCTTACTGCAATTCCGGAGTTAGGAGAAACGAGAATATTGGGGAAGCTAACAGGGAGTATTGTTGGTTCTGTTTCCGTGTTATCAAAGTTAGGAACAAAATCAACAGAATCACGGTCAATTCCGCCAAAAATTTCTTCACAGAATTTCATTAATCTGACTTCTGTATAACGAGAAGCAGCGCAAGGAGTATCGGAATAATGCTTTCCGAAAGTTCCTTTAGAGTCAACAAAAGGATGGAGCAAGGATTCCCTTCCCTTTGTAAGTCTTACCATGGTGTCATAGTTTGCCGCGTCACCGTGGGGGTTATAAACCATAGCCGCGCCTGAAACAATAGCAGACTTTGCAAAAGCTCCGCCCAAAAGGCCCTTTTTATACATAGTATACAGAATTTTTCTCTGTGAGGGCTTAAAACCGTCTATTTCAGGAATAGCTCTGGAGATAATAACGCTCATAGCGTAGGGCATAAAGTTCTTCTCCAGAACCTCGGTAACTTCTATATTTTCAGCCGCCGATTCTACAACCTTTGGAATCGGCTTTTTTCTTCTTGCCATATATCTTTTCCTTTCATTGCTTATACGTCAGCCATGTCAACGTATTTCGCACCGTGTTTGGAAATATATTCTTTTCTTGAATCGATATCACTTCCCAAAAGAGCGTTGAACAAAAACTCTGTATGTTCCTCGTTTTCAGAAGGTATTATTCTGACAAGTCTTCTTGTAGCGGGAGCCATTGTTGTAAGTGACATCATATCGGCATTGTTTTCACCCAATCCTTTAGAACGATGAATAGTATATTTTGCATTACCCAACTCTTCAATAATTTTAACCTTTTCCGCTTCATTATAAGCAAAATAGGATTTATCTTTTGAAACTATTTCAAAAAGAGGTGTTTCCGCTATATAAATTCTTCCCTCTTTGATAAGAGTTGGAAGTAATGTATAAAACAAAGTTAAAATAAGTGTTCTTATATGATATCCGTCTTCGTCAGCATCCGTACAAATTATTATTTTGTTCCAGCGTAAAAGCTTCATATCAAAGGCGGTCAACTTTCCAGCTCCCTTTCCTTTGATTTCAACCCCG
>JAZRPU010000114.1:0-13473 GCA_045649365.1 Eubacteriales bacterium
CGTAGGGCATGCCGATATATTTTTCCATATCAGGATCAACTGCAGCAACGTTAACGGGAACTTTTCTGAATCTGTCAAATTCATCCCATGAGAAAAGAAGTCTTGCTTTTTTCCCCAAGCGACGAAGAGATTTCACAACAAACCAGCTTGTAGCAATATCTCTGAAATTTCCTATATGAATTGAGCCCGAGGGGCTGATGCCCGCCGCGCAAACGTACTCTTCTTTGTCAGGATTTCTTTCTATTATTTTTCTTGCAATTTCCTCTGACCAATGCATTTTTTCTTCCTCCGTTTTTACAACATAATTACACATTTTAATAAATCGATTATATCATTAAGGATATATTTTGTCAAGTATTTGTATCTTAATTTATAAAAATTAAGCCCCGATATTTTCTGCATCGGGGCTTTTGTTGAAACGGTATTTTATTTTTAACGTTCAAGGCAAAAAAGCTCACGCTGAATCAATTTATCCGCGGGGAGAAACAAGTATATATTCAAATTCAACTTTTTCCCATTTTTCAGGATTATCGAAATAAATATAATAGCTCTGCTGATTTGTTATTTCAAGAGAAACAAGCTGTTCCTCTGTTGCCAATGCATGAAAATCTTCCCATGCTCCATCTGTCGCATCTATTACGAATATATCATTACTTTTAAAAAATTCAATATCCCTTTTATTGCATTCATCCACATACATTTTTGCCACTATGCTGAATTTTTCCGCATCCTGAACGCTATTTTCTCTTTTTTCGTACAACTCCTCATAAGTTTCGCCGTCGTAGGTTAAACTTTTTCTCAAATCCTCGTATTTACTTCTCGATTTGACCGACACACAAAAAAGCTCATCACCATTATACTTTTCAAAAGCATCAATAAGATTTATGTCAAATTCAACCGCTCCGAGTTCAGGCGGGAAATAATCTCTTGCAGGATATTTAACGTCATATCCCATCACTTCTTTCTCACCTAAAAATATTTTCAGTTCGTCATTCATGGAGTTTTCTTCAAAAAATTTATCATTGCTGATTTCACCGGAAAGACCGCTTTCAGATAAAGCAGAGCCATCGCTGTAATCATCCCCGCTTGTTGTGGAGACTACGTTTCCAAAGCCTGCATATTTTATTCCCAAAGCTACAGCAATGGCAAGAACAACACATGCAGCGGTATAAATCCAACGTCTTAAATTCTTTTCTTTTTTCAGTTTTTTCTTTAAGTTTTCGTTTTCATGTAAATCCGTTTTTAAAATCGGAGTCTTGTTTTTGTTTTTATCCTTGCCTATCTTTTCAAAAACCTTATCTTTTATATTTTCAAGCATTTCACCTGAAAGCCCTGATGCTTCATTGTTTTCTAAAAAGCTTTCTATATGGTCTAAAGATGCTTCATCAAGAAGCTCGTTTAATTCAATTTTTATCTTAGAATTATTGTTTTTCATTATTTCTTACCTCCTTCCAACAGTTCCCTCAACTTTATTAACGCCCTATGTGCCCGCGTATTTACTGCTGTTTCCGTCATATTTACTCTTGCAGCTATTTTCCCTGCTGACTCTCCGTAATAATACTTTCTGAAAATTATATTTGAGTCAGGCTCGCCAAGCGCTTTTATCGACAAAAAAATCTCGCGGAGCGTTTCTTGTTTTAAGACCTTTTCTTCCACATTTGTTGCGTCGGGAATTTCAATAGGGAAGCTCTCGTTATCAATATCCACTTTTTTTCCTTGCTTTTGTTTTTTTCGCAACAAATCAATTGCATTATTTTTGGCAATTCTGCAAAGATAATTTTTTATGCTTGATTTTTGCGAATCAAAAGATGAAAAATCAAAATAAAACTCACAAAACGTATCTGCAATACAATCTTCTATCTCCGATGAATCACATTCAATGCCTGCCAAAGTGTGTTTTACAGTAGCATAAATCAATCCCGCATATTCATTCATTATCACATTCATTCCATTATTCGGATCTTGCCTCAAAAGTACCGACAATCTGGAGTCATCCATTTTATCCCCTCCTTACCTTCCATTACCTAATATATAATCGATTATATCATTCACTATTAAATGCGATAGTTTTTGAAAAATCTTACATCAAAAACAAAATTTTGTCAACGATTGAAAATTTTTCTTTTCAAAGAGGACAAAAAAGGCGAAGATTTTTCTTTATACCACTTGAAATTTATATTATCGTATGATAAAATTTAAACGTAGCAATACCTCTAATTATTCAAAAAGGGAGTTTTTAATTGCAATGAAAACAGAAAGACTTATAACGCATCCTAATTTCACTTTAGAAAAACCCATTCTTTATTTTGACAACCTTCATTATCAGACTATCGATGATCCCTTTGACCCTGTTCAAGGTTTACTTAACGTTAAAAAGACGTTTTCGCTTGACAAAGAGAATGTGAAGAAAGTTACAATTAAAGCAACGGCGTTGGGTATTTTCGACATGTTTCTCAACGGAAAGCGTGTAGGAGAAGACGAAAACGGAAACGCTGATGAATACAAACCAGGCTGGACAGATTACAGAATCAGAGTTTACGAATATGAATATGACGTAACAGCGCTCTGTCAGGGAGAAAACCTTTTTGTTGCAGAAGTATCTGAAGGCTGGTGGAGCGGAAGAATAAGCTTTAATATGTATGGAGCTCGTCCTTTGGCGTTCGCCGCTGAAATCGAGATAGAATTCACAGACGGAACAAAAAGGGTCATCGGCACAGACGAAACATGGGAAACAACCATAGGCGGTCCCGTTCAAAGAGCATCTATCTGGGATGGTGAATATTACGATTCAACAATTCCCAAAACATATCTTGCTCCCGAAGAATACAAATGGGAAAAAGCGGTAAAATATGAATACGAAGGTCAGATACTTAAAAAAGTCGGCCCCTCTGTTCGTGTTCGTACTCATCTTGAGCGCAGACCACTTTCTGCAGTAAAGCATTTCGGAACAACAGACAACGGTACCAAATACGGTGAAATTAAGATTATAGATAAAAAAATAGGTACAAACTGTGAAAAAACGCTTTTGAAAGCAGGAGAATCGCTCATTATGGATATGGGTCAGGATATGGTAGGCAGACCCGTTATTGAGATAAAAGCAGAAAAAGGCACAAAGGTTCGCATTCACGTTGCTGAAATGCTCAATGACAGCGGTGACGAAGAACGTGGAAATGATGGTCCTAAAGGAAGCATTTACGTTAAAAACTACAGAACTGCATTGGCAAGAGCTTTATACGTTGCATCAGGTAAAGATGTGGAGAAATATTACTCAACCCACACTTTCTTCGGCTTCAGATACGTTCTGCTTATAGCAGACAAGGATATTGAAGTTCTTTCTGTAGTCGGTCAGGTTATCGGTTCAGAGATTGAAGAAACAGGTACGTTTACTTGCGACCATCCCGAAGTAAACCAGCTTTATTCCAACGTAGTTTGGGGTATGAGAGGAAATTATTTCTCAATTCCTACAGACTGTCCTCAACGCGACGAACGTTTGGGATGGACAGGAGATACTCAAATGTTCTGCGGTACTGCATCATATCTTGGAAATATTCAAGACTTCATGCATAAATGGCTTTATGACCTCTCAGATACTCAAATTGGCGGAAACGGTGCATACGGTGACTTTGCTCCTCTCGTTATGCCTTGGAGAGGAAACTCTGCATGGGGTGATGCGGGTTTAGTTGTTCCCCACAGAATATGGCTTATGTACAATGACAAAGAAATTCTGGAACGTCAGTTTGAGTCTATGGAATGGTACATGGACTATCTCTCACAATTTGGGTTAGAAGGTCCCGGGACTTCCTACGGCGACTGGCTCAATTACGAAGATACTGACAAGCGCTATATTGCAATTTGCTTCTATGCCAAGGATGCAGAACTCATGGCTAAATTCTGCAAAATTTTAGGAAAAGCCGAAAAATCCTCTCATTACGAAAAATTGAGATCCGACATACAAAAGCATTGGGAATCAAGATACGTTAAAGACGGAAAAATCACCGTTAACTCTCAAGCGGGATATATTCTTCCTCTTGCTTTCGACCTTGTTGAAGGCGAATTAAAAGAAAACTGTGTAAAAGCCCTTGAGAAAAAAATCATCGACAACAACTACACCTTATCCACAGGCTTTGTAGGAACTGTTCTCCTTAACAAAACCCTTGAAAAAGTTGGACTTTCTCATATTGCATATTCTCTCTTGCTTCAAACAGCAGACCCAAGCTGGTTATATTCCGTAAAGCAAGGAGCTACAACAATTTGGGAAAGATGGAATTCCTACACTATTGCCACAGGCTTTGGCGATGTTTCTATGAACTCATTCAACCATTATGCCTACGGCGCAGTTGCTGAATGGTTCTATTCAGGCATTTGCGGAATCGTCCCCGATGAAAGCGCTCCCGGATTCAAGCATTTCTTCTTACAGCCTTCTCCCGACATGAGAGATTTCATTCCCGAAGGACAGCAAAGAATCAATTCTGCAAAAGCAACCTATAACAGCGTTTCGGGACTCATTGAATCCGCTTGGAATAAAACAGACGGAAATTACGTTTATAACTTCACAATTCCCGAGGGAACAACCGCTACAGTTAAGCTTATTGCCAATGATACAATTAACGTAAACGGACTTGATTTCACCGCCAAGGAATTAAATGGCAAAAAATGCACATCTTGCGGAAGAATTGTATTTGAGCTTGCAGCGGGTAAATACACAATAATCGTTAAATAATTATTGCAATTGAATTGTTGTAATAAAAAGCGTAATAAAAAGATTTTCCACCATGGCGATTAGATAAAATTTCTCCTTGACAAAAGGAAAAAGATATTGTATAATTATAATACCTAAAAAATTACATAAGGTGAAAGGAACTTTAACATGAAAAAGTTATTTTCAATCGCACTTTCTCTTCTTATGCTTATCTCCTGCTTCGCAATCAGCGCATCAGCAGAAGGCGTAAACGTTGCTCCTAACGGAACATACTACTATGAAGGTGAACCCACTTTCAAAACAGACAGCTCTATGTCTGACGATCTTTGCGAACTTCTCATCGACGGAGTAGTTCCCACAACAGAAACACCTTTTGAAACAGTTGCTTTCACAGGCACTGGTGCAGTTGTTACTGTTATTTTCGATCTCGGCGCTCTTTACAGCGACATTACAGACATCAACTTCCTCGGTGTTTGCGACTCCTATGGCGATGATGCCGGCGGAAAAAACAGAGGCTTCTCCGGTGAAAAAACAATGTTCTACGTTTCCAACGACGGAAGCGAATTCACCCGTGAAAAAAGCTTCGAAATGAGCAGAGTTGCTATTGAAGATGCAGCTAATATGTACAACTTCTGCTTCAAATTCGATTCTGCTATAACAGCACAATACGTTAAAGTTATTATGTACAGCCCTGTTTACGTTCTTTCTCTTGGTGATATCGAAATCATCAGCGAAAGCGGAAAAGGTTCTGAACCCGCTCCTGTAGTTTCCGAAGAAGAATCTGCAGTTGAATCTACTGACGAATCCGCAGTTGAATCCACTGATGAATCTGCAGTTGAATCTACCGACGAATCTGCAGCTGAATCTGCTGACGAATCTGCAGCAGCATCCGCTGATGAATCTGCAGCAGCATCTGCTGACGAATCCAAAGCTGATTCTTCCAAAGAAGAATCCTCCAAAGCCCCCACTTCTTCAACTGCTGATGACGATGACAAAGACGGAATCAGCCCTGTTGTTATCGTTGTTATCATTCTCGTAGTTGTTGCTATTGCAGTTGCAGTAGTAATCATTATGAAAAAAAGAAAATAATAAGCGTTATTAAAACTAAATAGCCTTATATGGAGGACGGATGGAATCTCACAAAGAGGAAATCTGTCCTCTTTTCAACAATAAATAGTAAAGGAACTAAAAAAATGAAAGCGGTAATCACAGTAACAGGAAAAGACAACGTTGGAATAATTGCAAAAGTATCTGCATTGTGTTCTCAATACGGTGCAAACATTTCAGATATTTCTCAAACAGTTTTATCTGATTATTTCGCAATGATAATGCTTGTAGATATTAAAGCATTAACGGTAGAATTTGGAGCTTTTTCCGACGTTTTAAAACAGTTGGGAACAGATAACTCTCTGGATATTCATGCAATGCATGAAGATATTTTCAATTCTATGCACAGAATTTAGTTTTAAATAAGAGTTAAGGAAGAGAATTCATGTTAAATACAAACGATATTCTTGAAACTATAAGAATGATAGAAACACAGCATCTGGATATAAGAACTGTTACTATGGGTATATCCTTGTTAGACTGTGCTTCAAACGATAAAAAAATATTCGCAGACAAAATTTATGATAAGATAACCAAAAAAGCAGAAAATCTTGTTTCTGTTTGTAATGATATTGAAAAGAAATACGGAATCCCTATAATAAACAAAAGAGTTTCCGTAACCCCAATTGCAATCGCAGGAGGCGGACTTAAAGAAGACGGTTTTATAATGGCGGCAGAAGCTTTGGAGAAAGCAGCGCAAACCGTTGGAATTAACTTTATAGGCGGTTTTTCAGCATTAGTTCAAAAAGGGATGACACCTTCAGATATAGCGTTGATAAACTCAATCCCCGAGGCTTTATCACAAACTTCCATCGTATGCAGTTCCGTAAACGTTGCTTCAACAAAAGCGGGAACAAACATGGATGCTATTGCTAAAATGGGAAAAACCATAAAAGATTTGGCATATATAACGAAAGATAATGACTCTATCGGTTGTGCCAAACTTGTTGTTTTCGCTAACGCTCCCGATGATAATCCCTTCATGGCAGGAGCATTCCACGGAGTTGGAGAAGGTGATACAGTTATTAATGTTGGTGTAAGCGGACCCGGAGTTGTTAAAAGTGCCTTGGAAACAATCAAAGGACGTCCCCTTTCAGACGTTGCCGAGGTTATAAAACGTACCGCCTTTAAAATCACAAGAGTGGGCGGACTTGTAGCAAACGAAGCAAGCAAAATGCTTGGTGTTCCTTTTGGAATCGTTGACCTCTCCCTTGCGCCCACCCCTGCTGTAGGAGATTCAGTAGCAAGAATACTTGAAGAAATGGGCTTGGAAACCTGCGGATGCCCTGGCACAACAGCAGCGCTTGCAATGCTTAACGACGCAGTAAAGAAAGGCGGCGTTATGGCGTCTTCTTCTGTAGGCGGACTTTCAGGCGCATTTATTCCTGTTTCCGAAGATGAAGGTATGATAGCCGCCGCAGAAAGTGGTTGCCTTAAATTAGAAAAATTAGAAGCAATGACCGCAGTTTGCTCTGTTGGACTTGATATGATTGCAATTCCAGGCGATACAACCGCAGAAACTATTTCAGGAATCATTGCCGATGAAATGGCGATAGGAGTTGTAAACTGCAAAACAACAGCAGTAAGAGTTATTCCCGCATACGGAAAGAAAGCCGGAGAAAAAGTTGTTTTCGGTGGACTTCTCGGAGAAGCTCCTATTATGCCCGTCAACACCGCTTCCCCCGCTGAATTTATTACAAGGGGCGGAAGAATTCCCGCGCCAATGCATTCTTTAAAGAATTAGGACACCAAGACAATATTGAAATTATGCTAAAAAAATTTGTTAAATACTATAAACCTTATAAGCTTTTATTTTCATTGGATTTAGCGGCAGCCTTTCTGGTTGCGCTTTGCGACCTTATTTATCCCGTAATAACCCGCGGAATGATGAACGACTACATTCCCGAGGGAAACGTTAAAGCGGTTGTTATATGCGGACTTGTTTTAACAGGCGTTTATTTAATCCGTCTTGCATTTTATTATTTTATAAACTACTACGGACATTTAGTGGGCGTTTATATGCAAGCAGACATGAGAAGAGATTTATTTTCTCACTATCAAAAGCTGCCTTTTTCCTATTTTGACAAGCATGAAACAGGAGAGCTCCTTTCCAGATTGACAAACGACCTTATGGACGTTTGCGAGCTTGCTCACCACGGTCCTGAAGATTTATTTATATCCATAGTTACACTTGTGGCTTCTTTTGTTTATCTTTGCACTATAAACTGGCAAATGACCGTTGTTATTTTTGCATTTATTCCTATTTTGCTTTTGTTTTCCATAAAATTGAGAAGAAACATGTCAAAAGCTTTCATGGAAAGCAGAAAGAAAATCGGATATATAAACGCTGTTGCGGAAAACAGCATTTCAGGAATCCGTGTTGCAAGAGCGTTTAACAACGAGAAGACCGAGAAAGATAAATTTGAGAAAGGCAACGAGCAATACGTTGGTGCGAGAAAGCTTGCATACAAAGCGATGGCGGCTTTCTTCAGCGGTACAGGATTTATTATAAGCATGCTTAACGTTGCTGTTTTGGTTTCCGGTGGAATTTGTATCAGCAAAAAACTTATCAATGCGGCAGATTTTGCTTCATTTATCATATTGGTAAATATTTTTGTAACTCCTTTACGTTCTCTTGTCAACTTTACAGAGCAATACCAAAACGGAATGACAGGCTTTAGAAGATTCCTTGAAATAATGGAAACCGCCCCCGAAAACATTGCTTTAAGAAATCAGAAGTTGGAAAACGTTAAAGGTGAAATAGAATTCAAAAACGTTTCCTTTGACTATGGCAACGGTGATGTTCTCAAAAACGTAAGCTTTAAAGCAGAAGCGGGGCAAAAAATAGCCCTTGCAGGCTCAAGCGGTGGCGGCAAAACAACTGTTTGCCAGCTTATCCCTTGCTTTTATCCCTTGTCCGACGGGGAAATTTTAATTGATGGGATTTCTGTAAACAGTATTGACCTTTCATCTTTAAGAGAAAATATAGGTATAGTTCAACAAGACGTATTTCTTTTTTCAGGCACAGTAAAAGACAATATAGAATACGGAAAACCAGGAGCATCCATGGAAGAAATACGCGAAGCGGCAAAAAAAGCAAACATACTTGAATTTATAGATACCTTGGAAAATGGCTTTGATACACAAGTCGGAGAACGAGGAGTAAGACTTTCAGGCGGGCAGAAGCAAAGAATAAGCATCGCAAGAGCCTTTTTGAAAGACCCTAAAATCCTCATTTTAGATGAAGCCACATCTGCTCTTGACAACGTTTCAGAAAGATTAATTCAAAAATCTCTTGAAGAGTTAAGCGTTGGAAGAACAACAATAACCGTTGCTCACCGCCTTTCCACCATTCAGAATTCTGATGAAATTATAGTTATAAACGATGGAAAAATAACAGAGCAAGGCACCCACGAAGAGCTGATAAAAAACGGTGGAGAATACGCTGAAATGGCGCTAAAGCTTTAAACGTTCTCAAAAGTATTTTCAAATTATATCTCGCTTATACTGCTTGGCAAATGTTCCTTTAAGCATATTTTAAGGAAATATTAATATAATTTAGATAATTATTTTACAGATAGGAGGCTCTAAAATGAAAAAATGTCCAAATTGCGGTACAAAAAATGCCGACTCATCAAAGCAATGTAATTTTTGCCACACAAATTTTCCAGATGAACCAATATCCGCTCCTAAAAAAGAAGCAGACTACGTTCACAACGAAGCGATTGAGAAGAAAAAAGCAAAAAGCAGAAAAACAATCATTGCGATTTCTTCAATTTTGGTAGTTGCCGCTCTTATTGGTATTTTAGCTGTGGTTTTCTCTGGAGATGAAACTACAAGAAGCCAAGAGCTTGCTTCTATGATATCTTCAGTTTTGAAAACGGAAAACACATTTTCGGGCACTATAAAAGGTGAAGGCATTGATATTTCCTTTGAAGCAACGATAAAAAAAGATTACGCCATCTTTATGATTTCCGGCTGTGAATTTGATTCAATTTTATTTTCAAAAGACAAAGCTGTTATAAAGAATAATGGCGAAGAAGAAAAAACAATTACCGAGGATATGGAAGAATACAAGCTTTACGTTGCATATCTCCTTTTGACAGCATCGGAAAAATCTCCTTTGGAATTGAAAACCAATGATATTAAAAACGATATTTTACCCATCGCCAAGGAACATATCATAACAGATTTCAACAATACCTTTATTGAAGATAACTTTATCAGCGGTATTTCATCAGCTTTAATGACCTTTGAAAACGAGGTTTATTTAAAAGATTATTGCGGGGTAACGCTTCCCGACGACGTTAAGAATGCAGAAATATCCTTTGATATCGCATCTTACAATTTGCAGAATCACATCTTGAGTCAATTCAAGAAGTCTTTCAAAAACGTCAATAACTATGATATAATAAACCAAGAGTTAAAACAAAACAAGCAAAACGTTAAAGATAACTATAGCGCAAAAGGGTCTGTAGTAACAAAAGACGGAAAGTTTGACTCTGCCTCTGCTAACATTGTTTACAAAGGTAAATCATATACTTTAAACATTATTTTTTAGCAAAAAGCCAAACGGACAAATGTCCGTTTGGCTTTATATGTATATAAAACAATGGGCTATCTTTCACAGATAGCCCACTTTTTTATTCTGTCAGCGATCAATCATTAATCAGGAATACGACAGCTCTTATAGTTCTTGTGCAAAGAATCGTTTGTAGCGAAGTCTTTGTTGTTTTTAAAGGCTTTGCGAATGTTTTCCAAAGCTCCGGTAGTCATCAAATAGCTGTATTCAATAGGTTCATAAGAAACCATAAGCATCTGATTCAACGGTGCAACGTAGCAAGTAGGAGCTGCATAAGGGTCTTTTGTTATCGTGGTTCCATTTGATCTACCCGCAAGGAATACGTCAATATTAGGAACGTATAAGCCAATTCCATAACCACTATTGGAGTTGGTCCATGCACACCATGTTTCCGTGTTGCTTTCTCTCATATAGAAAAGGCAATCGTTATGGTATTCACCGCCCCAGAATGGGAGGTCATTACGAGAAGTCAAGGTGTCGTCGGTCCATGATTTTGAGCCACCGTAATAGGTGAAGTTATCCAAATAGCTTACAGTATAGAAAGCGGGAAGCTCTTGGTCAACGTATCTGTGTGTCCAGCCCGAGAAATCTACAAAGCGGTTATCTACACGAACGAGATGGTCTTCAAGAGTATAAACGTTTTCCATATAGCTGGGTGTGATAGAGCCATTATGACCCCAGTCCATAGGCTGTGCTTTTATATATATAGAGGTTTTACTAACGACAACGTCAACAATACGGCTGGGATTATTTGCTTTATCTCCCCCTTGAACAGGGTTATAAGGCCAATCAGAGTTATTGAAATATCCCATTACATAATCATCTTTTGTACCGTTTGTTCCGTAATAAGATTGTTGTACCAAACGACCTGTGTCATATTGGTTAATTAAGTTTGTAAGTCCTTCGCTTGTTGCAGTTTTATCGTAAAGATAGGAAATACCGCCACCCCATGTAAGACGAATACCAAGCTTGTAATAGCCATCTTCAATATAATAAACGTCATCTGCATAAAGGGCATAATCTTCTGTTTTAACGTTGCAGAGAGCGAACGTTCCGTTTACACCTTCGCAAGTGGAAAGAGTAATGGAAGAAAGCTTCGTTGCTTTTTTACCATCAAGATATCCTTTAATTAATCCACAGAAAGTTTGAGTTCCTGCTTCCAAGTAGAACAAATCATTAACTGTTTTTCCGCCAACGGTATAAGTTACAGTACATTTCATAGGATTACTTGCAACATAGCAAAGTGTAATTCTGTTAAATGCAGTTGTGAAATTGTTAAGGCTGATTTTAAGACCGCTATTTACAGTAAAACGGCTGTTAGAATATGATGAATATCCACTTGCATCATAAACAACACCACCTGCAGCAAGAACGTGAGCTCTGTTTCCGTTTTCTGTAACGTAAAGAACATCCGAGAATTCAAGAGAAGGTTTTTTCGCCTCTCCATCATCCTCCGAATCAGAGCTGATGTTCAAAAGCTTATATTTGATTCTGATATAGTCAGTAGCATTAAGGCTTCCGCTTTCATCAGAATCTGCTGCTGCAAATTGACATTCAGTAAATTCAATCAAATCAAGCAACGATGCTTTAAGCCTCATACAGTCGGTAGAATCTATGCATCCGTCACCGTTAACGTCACCTTCAATAACTACAGTTAATGAATCTTTGATTTCATCTCCATTGCAAAGGTTAATAACAGCACCCGTTCCAACGATTGTTTTGCCCGTGATTTGCACGTTGGAAGAATTTAAAACTTTCAATTCATCATTGTCAAACTGATTAATGAAGGAATTAACTGTGGTTGAATGAGAAACGTTTTTAACGAATTTATCAGAAAGTGAATATTGAGAGAAGGAATACAAAACAAAAGAATCAGAAGGAGTTCCTTTAACAACTACTGTTCCCGCATCAACGTCAACAGTATTACCTCCAAGGTCTACCGCATATATTTTAGTTGTGTATTCACCAACAGCGTTATTATGGTCTGATGTTTTCACTCTGAAAGTAAAGTAACTGCCATTTTTTGTGCCCTTTTGAGTGTTCATGTAGTTTGCGGGGATATCATCATCTCCGTTTGCGGTTGTCCATGAAGGGAAAGCGACCTTGTTAACGCCCCAGTCGTCTGTAACCTTACAAACTACAGTATATCCCTCTGTGGATACGTTGGAGAAAGCAATTTCGGAAATCACAGGGAACGAAACGTCATGGGCAACAATACCCGCTTTTATACCGTGTCCCGCATAATGTCTTGCACACATTTTGTAGTTACCGGGCCATACCGCTTCTACGTCAGGTCTGATAAACCAATAATAGTCGGCATCAAATGTACGGCTTGCTCTTCTTCCTTCTATAACACCTGTTTCAATATAATGGCGCAAATATTCGTCTTTATAATCTGCAGCTACGTCGGCGTTTTTCTCACAATAGTAGCTACCATTGAAAAGAAGTGAAGAAGGTCTTTTTTCTTTATATCCATTCGTCATAAAGTGATCATAAGCTCTTCGGTAATCTGTTCCAAATTCTTTTTTCAAATCATCATTTTGTTCAACGTAATATTTAATATCAAGAAAAACGCTTGCCGATCTTCCTTCTGGAATACCTATATTAGTCCAATGGTTTTTAAGTTCTGCATCGGTCATATTTGTAAGACCGTATCTATCTCTATAAACCATTGCATCAAATACTGCATTTTCAAGCCATGAGGGAGCTGTGGCTTTCAATGTCTTTTCCGAATTGCTAGCAAATGCAAACAAACTGTCATCTATCGCATCTACCGGGATAATGGAAAAAGCCATCAAAAATGCCATTGCCAAAAGGAAAACTCTTTTGAAAATAGTTTTTTTCATTGCTTTACCTCGTTCATTAGTTTTTTGTTTTCTTATACAAACATACAGTACCATATTTTATTTAAAATGTCAATGCCGAATCAATGAATTACTAATGTATATTGTAAATATTTATCAAAACTTTTAACAAACAATGCAAATCTTATTTTACCGATCAAAAAAGGGTAGTGCAAAAAGCAATTGCTTTTTGCATTACCTTTTAATTATAAATTAGTCAGGAATTCGATAAGATTGGCAAT
>JAZRPU010000115.1:0-5299 GCA_045649365.1 Eubacteriales bacterium
AGTTAAATTAAAACCACAAAAGTGGGACACAGGAGACAAAGTTTATTATGAATTCACCGCAACTTATGCAACAATAGCAGCAGTAAACGGAGATCCTATTATTCAAATAACGAAAATGGAGCTTTCTCCATACGAAGGAAATCCTGCGGAAATAGTTGTTGACGTTAGAAACGCAACTAACGTCAGATATCAATGGATTTATACATATGGAGATGAAGGCGGTGTAGGTAGTTGGGGCGGCGACCTTGAAATTTTGGACGGCTTATACTATGAAGGTTGCCATACAAACCATTATAAACAGCATTCCTACTTTGGCGATACGTGGGATGAAACCTTGAATTGGTGTAAAATCAAGTGCAGAATCACTTGTGATGCAGGTACGTTCTACACACAAGAGGTTTGGTACACCCTTATTGACAGAACTGTTGCAACTGACTTAAATTTCACCATTGACAATCCTGTCAGCGGAGCTTATCCCGACAGAACTGCTGTTGTTTCTGATGATTCAATATGCACAGTAACAAGTATTGACTGGTATGGACCTGAAAACCAAAACGGACAATATCCAATGGTAACAGGCAAATTATCAGCAGGGAGATACTATTGCAGAATCAATGTTAAGCCTAAAGACGAATACAAATTTGGTGATGCAACAAAGGTTAAAGTAAACGATGAAACTGCAACTTATGAAACCATAAGCGGTCATGAAAACGTGGATTTTTATGGTCCTGACTCTTATTATATTATTAAATATTTTGACGTGTCAAGCACGGTATCATCGGTTAACCTTGGTGTTGCTCTTCCCGAAGCGGGAACATTACCCAAAACAACTATGGATATTATAACTGTAAACGGGGCAGGCTATGACGTTAAAGATATAGATTGGTCTTATTACGATGAAGAAAAAGACGATTATTATCTTATGCCTTCGGGTATGACCTTCGAAGCAGGTAAAACTTATGAGCTTGACCTTCAGCTTCAGCCAAAAACAGGTTATTCATTCCCAACAGACAGAGCAAACTTCTCAGGAAAAATAAACGGAAAAACAGCAACTATTCCGAGCGTTTATTCATCAACGAAGGCATATCTCAGAATGTTCTTCACAGTTGAATCTAAAATTGAAATTGGAGACGTTAAGCTTTTTGACGGTTATATTTTAGAAAGCGGTTCTTCCGTTCCAACAACAACCGCACCAACAAACCCTGATGCAAGCTTTGCTTATTATAAAAACGGCGTTCTTTATCTTGTTAACTTTGATGCAAAAAACGACACGTTGCAATTCTTTGCGCCCGAACTCAAAATCGAAGCATTTGGATATAACATCTTTGGCGCTATCTATGATGGAAGCTTTCCCGTTGGAACTTCCGCAGGTGTTATGCCTGGCGATTTAACCCTTGAAATTTTAGAAAACTCTAGTATTATCCTTCTTGGTGAAGCGTATGATGCATACACATCACTTCGTGTTTATGGTGATATTGTCAAAAACGGCAAGGGTGAATTTGTTGTCGGTACGTTTGGAAACGTATATAGTGCCGCAGTTATAGAACCCCAATCAATTACTGTAAACGATGGCGAATTCGTTGTAATCAGTTCAAATTATTATGGAGTTTTAGGTCAATACGGCGATGCAGGTGAGCTTACAACATACATCACAGTAAACGATGGTACTTTTGCTGCAACTGCTGCCAATATGGTAACGTCAAATTGTACGATAACTAAAGGTAATATCCTTGTCAGCGCAAATTCCGAAGCAGAAGAAAGCGTTTGCACTCCGTGGGATAAAAATACAAGCCTTGAACAATATAAAACAATTTATATTAAAGCAGACGCAGAACCGCAATACCGCCTTGGTGACGTTAACAATGACGGTGCTATTGACTCAACGGACTACCTGAGAATCAAAGGTCATTTCCTTGGCACTTATACCCTTGAAGGCGCAGCACTTTTGGCTGGTGACGTTAATAAAGATAACGCTATCGACTCAACGGACTATCTCAGAATCAAAGGTCATTTCCTTGGAACGTATGATTTATTTGCATAAAATTTATACTTAAGTATATTGTAATCTCAAGGTTTATTTAGTATAATATAATCATTAAAAAGCGTGAGGCTGTTGCATCATCATTATTAGTGCAACAGCCTCAATACTTTTTTAAAAAAGAGTTTTTTACGAGTGAAATTGTTCTTCGCAAAAATGTGACTAAAAATGTCTTATCTGGGAGCAGATTATCCTTGTTTGAGGCTCATAAAAAGATATTGAAAAATTCAAATGAGTGTTGAAATGGCAGATAAAAACAGAACTTTACGTATTCTGAAATTTCTGTGGGATAACACCGATGAAGATACATAAGCTTAAAAGCAAATGGAAGAATTCGTTATGCAGACACCTTGGGAAATACAGTGTCTGATAGAATGGTCAGAGCTTATCATGCAAATTGCAGAGCATCACTTGAAAAAACGGTTAAAGAAGGACTTGTACCCTTTAATCCTGCGATAGGTTGAAAACTGCCACCAAAAAAGTCAAGAGAGATGCAAGTGCTGACTCACGAAGAAATTCAAAGATTTCTCATCCAAGCAAAGAATGATGATGTGTATGAATTATATCTTCTTGCACTAACAACAGGGATGAGGCGTGGGGAAATATCTTAGATTCAATGGAATGACCTTAATGCGAATACTGGAGAATTAAAAATACAAAGACAAGTATTCAGGGTTAAAGGGAAAATAACATCATCAACACCAAAAAACAAAATCGTCAATAAGAACAGTAATGCTCCCAAAACCACTGGTTAACATATTATTGAATTACAAGGAATCCACCAGGGGTTCTCAATGGATGTTACCATCTCCCGTAAAAGAGGAAGATGTGCCGCGTGATCCAGTGAGCATATATAAAAAGATGCAACGAGTCTTGGAAAGAGCAGATTGTAAAAAAATCAGATTTCACGATTTAAGGCATACGTTTGCAACGATGGCATTAGAAAGTGGAATGGATGTAAAAACATTATCTGCAATGATAGGACACGTATCATCTGCAACAACCATAGATATATACAGTCATATCACTTCGGAAATGCAAGTGAAGGCGGCACACTCAATAGATAAAGGCTTTGGCAAGGCAGATACAAACGTCAGAGAAAACAACGTACCAACGCCCGAAAAACGCAAATACAAAAAGCCCGATTTCAAATCTCATGATGGTGAAATCAGAAAAAGTGGTTCTGGCAGAATATATCAGATAAATGAAAATCTTTGGGAAGGTAACTTCACTCCGACTCACCCAGATGGTAAACGTAAAAAACATAATATCTACGCTAAAACAAGAGAAGAATGCGAACAACGTCTCGAAGAAATGATAAAAGAAGTGAGACAACAAATTGCAGAAGAAAAGGCTCAACTTAGCGGATTAAGTATGTAATACCGTTAAAGCAGAAATACAGATTATAAAATATATTCTCAAACCTTTTTTACCTCCTGTAAATTGCGGGGTGAAACTTAGACCCGCATACATAGTTATCCAAAATTAAAAAATCGCTTTTTTCCATGATGGATTCAAGCGATTTTTTAATTGTTTTAGCGGTTATTTATGGTTTAAAATAAGAACTGGTCAAAATTGTGGTCAATGTAGTAGCAGAAATGGAATAAAATGTCATTTTAGAGATAAAAGCAAAGAAAAACACAGCGTTTTGTACAAAAACAAGATACAAAACACTGCGTTTTTTGGTCGGAGTGACAGGATTCGAACCTGCGGCCTTTTGGTCCCGAACCAAACGCTCTACCAAACTGAGCCACACCCCGATATTAAGTTACAATTCGAAAAGTATTATATCATTTAAGAATCTAAATGTCAATCATTTTTTGATTTTTATATACAAGGAAATTAAAGTTTTGCAAAAATATAATAGCTTAAAAAATTCCCAATGTAAGTTATAAAACATAGCTACATTGGGAATTAAACAAAATGTTCGGAAATGGTTAAGCTTTCAATTGTTCTTCATCAGATTGTATTGGGGAAACATTTGGATAGTCATAAGAATCAAAATCATTCCAGAAATTCAAAACCGCTTTTTCATATTCAGTTTGGTCAACGTGATAACTCATGGCGTGTTCAGCGCCCGGAACAACTAAAAGCCTTTTAGGGGAAATGCAAGCCTTATAGTTTTCAAAAGTCATAGAAACAGGAACAAAGTGATCATCTGTTCCGTGAATGAAGAGAACGGGAATTTTATTTGATTTCATTGCCTCTGAAACTGAAAAGTCTTTTGTTCCCATTTGAATTTTCTTTTTGCAAATATCATTTGCGATTTTTCCTATTAATCCGTATGAAAGCTTCATGTTGTTGTTAGCAACGTGTTTCCAAATGGCATGTGGAGATGTGAAACCGCAATCTGCTATTATTCCTTTAACGTTTTTGGGCATTTCAAGATTAGAAGCCATTAAAACTGTAGAAGCTCCCATGGATATGCCCGCGAGATAAATAGGTAATGAGAATCTTTCGTTGATGTATTTTGCCCATTCTAAACAATCAAAACGTTCAATAAGACCAAATCCCATATAATCGCCGCCGCTATCACCCTGACCACGTTGTTGAACGTATAATACACTACAGTTGTTTTCATGAAAGAAATCAGCCATCATTCCAAAATCCTCACCGCAAGAGGAACGCCAACCATGCATTGCGATGATTATTCTTTTGGGAGAGGGAGCGTGGTAAAACTCTCCTATAAGCTTTGTTTGGTCAAAGCTTTCGATTTCTACATGTTCTTTTTCAAGAAAAGAAAATTTTAATGAGGATTCTTTTCTGCTTTTCATGAATCCATTGTTTTCATCAAAACCTAATATATATTTTTTAGTTGTTGGTATTTTATTGATTTTTTCTATTCCATTTCTTTCAAGAGCAACTTTTACAAGCACGTTTGCAAGAATATAAGAAGCTGAAGCGATAGCAGAAAAACCAATACCAAGTATGCCTGTTCCAATTACAAGCTTTTTTGTTGCTTTTTTCAATATTAACACCTCGTAAAACTATTCTTTATTTGAAGATATTCCTTGTTTCAATACTCCTTTTTTAATTAAAGTGTTAACAACGTCAATTCCCTCTATTTCTTCGGAAACTAACGAGTTAGGGGAGTATAAAAGCTCTTCGTATTCTTGAGTTTGCGGAGAAGTATCTATTTTTTCTGTTTGTGAAATCTCTTTATTCTCATTTGAAAGATTTATCTCTTTTTCTTTTTCAGATACGATTACTCTTTCTAAAATCTCGCTGACAAAAGAAAAGCATTTAAGCAATCTTTCGTTG
>JAZRPU010000116.1:0-7357 GCA_045649365.1 Eubacteriales bacterium
TCAAATCCTGTTGAGGGAACAATGTTAACGGTGCTTCGCGAGGCAACAGAGTCGGTTAAGGCGCGTTTCGACGGTACTCAAAGCATAAATACAATAATAAACATGTTCGTTGAATATGGAAAAGCTTCCTTGGAAAAAACGCCGAATCTTCTTCCCGCGCTAAAAGAAGCAGGAGTTGTAGACAGCGGTGGGGCGGGCGTGATTTATCTTTTTGAGGGAATAAAAAAATATTTCGACGGTGAAGAAATCGAAGAGGTGGAAGAAACACCGAATAATGAAGCTGTGGACTACAGCTCGTTTAACGAAGAAAGCATTTTTGAGTTTGGATATTGTACCGAATTTTTGCTTCAGCTTCTCAATAGAAAAACAGACTTTTCTTATGACGAGTTTAAAAACAAGCTTGAAAGCTTTGGGTCATCAATTGTGACCTCTTATGACAACGGAAAAGTCAGAGTTCATATACACACGGAATATCCCGAGGTGGTTTTGAGCTATTGCCATGAATTTGGAGAATTTCTTTCCTTGAAAGTGGAAAACATGACAGTTCAGCATTCGGGATTGGAAAACAAAATAATATATTCCTCTGAAAAAAACAGAGGCGCGTTTTCTGTTGTGGCGGTGGCTTTTGACCGTTTGGCACAAAGGCTTCTTTTGGAAATGGGTGCAGATGCGGTTATATATGCGGAAAGCAGTCCGTCAGCAAAAGATTTTATAGATGCCTTTGAGCAGTTGGGGAATGAGGAAATACTTGTTTTCCCCAATAGCTCCGATTCTATACTTTCTGCGCTTCAGGCAAAAAGCCTTCATAAAAAATCGAGAGTAACGGTTATAAACAGCCGAGGCTTTGCAGAATGTTATGCGGCTCTCCCCACTCTTGATTTCGACGAAAGAAATATAGAATCCGTTTCAGACGGAATTGCTCAAATTATAAATAATTTGTACGTTGTTTCCATTGCAAGCAGAAATAATTCTGTTGACGATGGGGACAAAAAATTAGAGAAAAAAGAATATTACGCCTTTTCGGGTAAAGAAATTATAACCATTAAAAAAACTTCAATCGAAGCCGCCATTTCAACGGTGGAGGATGTTTTGAAAAAGCTTGATAAAGACGTAGTAACGGTTTTCCACAGAAGAAATGTTAGTGAAAAACAAATAAATGAAATTGCTTCGGCAGTTGAAAAAACAAATTCAGATGCAGAGGTTTTCTTCGTTTCAGTGGATAACATGGCTTGCGAAATAATTATATCATTTGAATAAAAATAAAGGCGGAACGAAAATGAAAAAAATCACGTCAAAAGGAAAATTAATTCTTTACGCATGTTCAGGCTTGGGCGTTAATATGCTCAATATCATTGTTGGCTCATATCTCTGTAGCGCTGTTCTCGTAGGCGGATTCGATGCTAACGTGGATAAATGGACTTTTTTAAATAAGGATTTGGTTATTGCGGCACTTTGGGCAACTCTCATTCTTGTGGCAAAAATAGTTGATGGAATTATCGACATTCCTCTTTCTCATTTTTCAGATAATCTGAAAACAAAATGGGGAAGAAGAAAACCGGGTATTGTTTTTGGATTTGTTCCAATGATAATTGCCTACGTTTTATTCCTTTTCCCACTTAATTCAGAAGCATCTGTGCTCAATACCGTATGGTTTGCCGCATTACTTATGGTTTTCTATGCGTTTTATACCCTTACTATGATAACCTACTATGCAACCTTTGCCGAAATAACTGAAAAGCAGGAGGATATAGTTCTTCTCTCCAACGTTAAGTCTGTTTGCGACGTTGTTTATTTCTCTTTAGGCTTTGCATTAGTACCTCTTTTCGTCAGCTTGGGAATGAATATCAGAACAGTTGCGCTCATTTTCCTTCCCTTGTCGTTGACTATGATGATTCCTCTTTTCCTTCTCAAAGAAAAATCTTATAGTGCAGAAGAAAAAGCAGAGGCAAAAAAAGAAAAGAGCATTTCTCTTATACGTTCTTTAAGCTTTACTCTCAAGGATAAGCCTTTCGTGCTTTGGCTTTGCGCTGTGTTTATAATGAACATGGGTTTACAGCTTTTCTTGAGCGGTATTAACGAATATTTTTCCACCATGAATCTTAATATGACCTTTATCATGGCTTCCTGCTTTGTTCCTGTTCCTTTTACGATTCTCATTTATAATAAGATAGTTGCAAAAAAAGGCCTTGGATTTGCATACAGATACATCCTTTTAGTGTATTCCTTGGGAATGGCTCTTATGGCGTTTTGTAATTTTATACCCGAAAAATTCCTCTATGCATTTGCCATTGGGTGCAGTCTTATAGTGTCCTTTGCTATCGGAGCGTTTTTCTCTGTTACCTACATAGTGCCTTCTCAAAGAGCTGCTTTGCGAAAAGCCGAGGGCGAATCTGCGTCTTCTATGTATTTTGCAATTCAGGGATTGTTCGAGGGAACTTCTGCAGGTCTTTCATCTGGAGTTTTACTCGTCTTTTTAAAGGAAAGCGGTCATGTTTCAAAAATGACTCTCATTGTTGCGGCACTCTGCATGACAGCTTTTGCATTCTCCTTCTTGCTTCCTAAAACGATAACCACTATAGGCAAAAAAGACAAATAAGCTTGTGTTTTAAACCATGAAAAAAATATATGAAATATTCCGTGTTATTGGAATTTTATCAGGATATCCTTTCAACTGGCTTTTCTTTAAAAAGAAGTTTTACTATGAAAATAAAAAAAAGCAGGGGAAATTTATAAAAGGTGGAGCTGTTATTATATCCAACCATTATAACCCTTTGGATTACGTTTCCAATGTTTTTGTGGCTTTCCCAAGAAAATTAAATGTTGTAGCATCGGAAGATGCTTTCAGGAATCCGTTTTTTGCCTTTGGAATGAAGTTTTGGGGAGGGATAATGGCTGATCGAAGAACGTTTTCGTTGAAATTTACAGATATAAGCGCAGACATTGCGAAAAAAGGTCAGCTTGTACAGATTTTTCCGGAAGGGCATAATACTCCCGATGGAGAAATAAAGTCCTTTTATCCCAGTTATATTCTGATTGCCATAAAAGCAAACGTACCTATTGTACCTATCATTTCCGATGGAAGATATGGTTTTTTTAAGCGGCTTCACGTTATGATAGGCGAAAAAATATATATTTCGGATTATCTTGACATAAACAATTATACGAGAAATGATATCTACAGAGCAAATGAATCAATAAGAAATAAGATTTTAGCTTTAAAAGATGAATTGGATAAAAAAGCGGGAAACAAACCGTCTGGTGAAAAATGAAAGGAAAGTGTTTAATGGAAATCTTTTTGAATTATTTTCCGATTTTTGTAATTATCCTTCTTTCCTTTGCAGTTCTTCATCTGCTGTCGTCTTTGTATGCTGCACATTGTATTTATGTAGCTACTCTTAAAAGAAAAACAAAGGAACAATGGAGCAGAGAATACGGCGGGGAAAACGAAATTCAGGAAAAAATGTTTTCTCTTGGAAGAGAATGGCAGAAATACCTTTGCCACCTTAAAAAAGACGTACATATTGTAAATGACGGTCTTAATCTTTATGGCGAATATTATGACAACGGGCAAAACAAGGCGGTTCTGATTCTTTCGGGAAGAACAGATACTTTGAAATACGGTTATTATTTCGCAAGGCCATATTGGAACATGGGATACAGCGTTCTTGTTATCGATTCACGCGCCCACGGAGAAAGCGACGGTGTGTATAACACAGTTGGCTTTGAAGAGGGGAAGGATGCGGTGGAATGGATAAAATTCCTCAATAAAGAAATGAAAGTGGAAAGCGTTGTTATACATGGGATTTGCATTGGATCTGCGGCGGGTACTTATGCAGTAACTTCACCAGACTGTCCTCCTTGTGTTTCTGCGATGGTTACTGAGGGAATGTTTATCCGTTTCGGAGAATCTATGAAAAACCATCTCATAGAGCGTAAGAAAAACATTTTCCCCGTGTTGCAATGTATCGATTTCTGGATAAAAAAATATACGGGTCATTCTATGATGAAAGGGCCTATTGACTTTGTGGATAAAATAAAAATCCCAATTTTAATGTTTCAAAGCAAAGAGGATAAATATTCAACGCCTCATAATGCTGAAAAGCTTTTCCTCGCTTGCGGCAGTAAAACCAAAAAGCTTGTTATGTTTGACAAGGGTGGCCATTCTATGATACGAATCAATAACGAGGAAAAATATGACAATGAAATAAAAGCGTTTCTTTCTCAAATAAAAACGAAAGAAACGGTTTGAATTAATAAAACAAATAAGGAGAATTTTTATGAATTGTACTAATTGCGGAACACAGCTTTCTGCGGGAGAGCAGTTTTGCCATGCTTGCGGTAATCCCGTTTCAAACGCTCAATTTTGTCGCACGTGCGGCGCACAGCTTCTTGCGGGGCATCCCGTTTGCGTAAGATGCGGAACACCTGTTGGTCAACAACAACCTGTAAATGCTTTTCGTCAAGAGGAGGCAGATAAGCTTGCAAGCTCTGCTTTAACCTTTGGTATTATGGGCGTTATCTTTTCTTTGACTTTCTTTTTGAGCATTTTGGGGGTCATTTTTTCAGCAGTAGCTACGTCTAAAGCGAAAAAATATAAAGCCATGACGGGAACTTTCCTCGGCAAAGCAGGTGTGGGCAGAGGTCTTGGTATTGGTGGACTTATCTCCGGTATCATCTTTTCCGTTTTCTCTGTTTTGTGGTTTTTCTTGATTTTCGTTGCTATCTTAATGGGATAAGCCACGTTTTGTCTTGAAATAAAACCCGCTTTCACTTCAGTCTTTCAGACTTTAGTGAGCGGGTTTTTGCTTTATTCTGCTTTCTCGATTTCTATTCCCGTGTAGTAATATTTTAAAATCTCCTCAAAGCTTTTACCTGCATTACAAAGGTATTGAGCACCCTCAAGGCTCATGCCGAGTCCGTTTCCCTCACCATAGGCGGTGAAAACTACGTTGCTTTCGTTTTCCGTCACTTCGAAAGCAAGAGAGGGAAGGTTTAAGCGGTCTGTGAGAGCTTGGGCAGATATGGCACAGTTGCCCGAATTTATGTATTTGCAACGGTTTTCCTCGTCATATTTTACTTGTGTGATAATTTTTTCACTGTCGAAAGAAGAGGTGGGGCAAAGCTCCGATATTATCTCTTTCATTTCGTCTTTTGAAAAAATAATCTCTTTTTTTATAGATTCCAAATCCTCAAAGGTGCTTACGGAAAGGAGATATTTTTCTCCGTTTTGAGAAGAAACTGTTGTTTTGTATGACGAGGTGTGGTAAATTCCGTTTATGGCTTTTCCGTCGTGAGTCATTATTATTCCTTTGGTTTCCAAAACGCATTGGGGAATTTCTTCGGGAATATCTTGTATAGAATCCTTTCGGCCTTCATAATATATTTGAGAGCGTATGGCAACAGCCAACGCTTTTTGACATTCGGGAGAATATTTTTCGTAATCTGTTTTTGAAATTAAATAAGCGGTCAAAAGCTCTTTCCCTTCATCATGCTCTTCTTTTGATTCTTCTTCTGAAGGAAAAAGGTTGTGGGAAGGTGTAGTATCTGAAACCTCTTGACTCGACTGAAGCTGATCTTCTTGGGATAATACAATTTCTTTTGGGGTAAAGCTACCTTGCAAAACCCGAAACGCCACAAAAGGACTTAACGTTGACCAAAGAAGTGATAAAAAAAGCAAAAAAATGTATTTTTTCATTTTATTTTCCTTTCTGCTGCTTATGAAAAAGCGCAAAGCAAAAATCTTCGGTATATTTTATTCTCATTTTTGAGAAAATATTCCTCTGATAAAAAAACGTATCAGAAAAAAACAGATTTTTGCTGAAAAGAGGAAAAACGGTTTTAAAAAATATGAGCTTAAATGTAAAAAGAAAGAAAAAGCCCTTTACAAATTGAAAGAAAAGGTATATTATATATTTAGGAGATTTGTACCCATAATGTTCTTTAATATATTGGGGTGCATTTTAATCTTTTTCAACGAGGTGATTTGTCAATGAAAAATAATAACGAGGTTTCCAAAAAAAAGGAATCTGTTATAAAAAATAAACTTAAACAAATAATTCCTAGCATGTCCGCTGAAACCTATAAGGTGGCAGTGATAATATTTATAGTTTTTATTGTGTTTCTCTCTATAGCCCGAATTATTACTATTGAAAACAGCGTTGAGTTTCCGGGATTTACAAGTGAAAATTCCAACTACAAATTAGCTGATACCGTTTACACAAGTGTTTTCCTTGCAATGTATGTTGCGGGGGGCGTTGCCGCTTTACTTCTCGCTGTGTTTTCCCATAATGTTTCATATTCTTCCACGAAGCGTTCAAATCCATTTGTGTTTGTTTCATCGCTTGTAGGCTTTTGTATGGTGGGCTGTGCTGGATTTTTCGTTTACAGAAGCACGTTGGTTGAACAACCGTTGACCAAAACAGGACTTTGGGTTGTTATTCTCATGCTTTTCACAGGCTCATATTTTGCTATGGACGCTGTGGGATTTATCAGCGAAAAGTTAAGACCTTTGTTTTCTTTCGGAACGATGGCTTTTTGCATGGTACGTTTGATGTATGAATTTTTGAATTGCCACAATTTTCAGAGCTTTTCTTCAAACGAATATCATTTGGTGGCTTTAACCTTAATGTTGCTTTTCTTTAGCTCAAATACAAAATTTCACGTTTATGGTAAAGCGGGATTTTTGTTTAAATTCTACGGTTTGTTTAGCGCTTTGTCTTTGTTGATTTATACCCTCCCCGAAATATATATATCCCTTTTTGAACCTTATTACGTTGATTCTACTTTTATTTTCAGCGTTGTTGACGCGGTATTGGCATTTTATATTTTGGCAAAAATTTTATCGGTAAGGAAAATAAAGCCTGAAAACGTCGGTGCTAAAAATGAATAGAAATCATTCATACACAGCTTTTTTGGCTTCTGTCATAACCTTGGTGCTTGTAGTTCTGGTTGCTGTGGCAATAAACGGAACGAAAGATTTGGCAGAGGTCATATCTGAAGAAAGCTTTGAAGATATAGACGTTTTTGCAGACATTTCTTTTGTTGATATTTCGTGGGTAACTTCTGAAGAATCAAAAGATGAAAGTGAGTCTTTTTTTCAAGAAGATTTGTCGGAAAATATCGAAAACAGCGAGAATATATCTGAAGCTGTTTCTTCTTTGGAAAGTGTTGAGCCTTCGTCAGAAACAGAGGTTTCTGAAAACTCTTCCATAGCTTCAGAAAACGCTGAAAGCTCTGAAGATGAAAAAAGCAAGGATACTGTTTCCGAAAACAGCAAAGAAACCTCGTCTTTATCGTCGGAAAAACCATCAGAAGAATCTTCTGAAGAGCCATCCGAAGAACCCTCCGAAGAACCCTC
>JAZRPU010000117.1:0-6391 GCA_045649365.1 Eubacteriales bacterium
TAGATAAAAAAGCTGAAGATGCACCTACTAAAAACCCCGATTCTGCGCCCAAATGAATTGCACAAATTATTGTTATTGCTGTAATAGGCTGAAAGAAAGGAATAAACCTACCTACAACACATAAAGCTGTCATAGCCGAAACAATGACAAGCCTTCTGGCACCAATATTTTTTTTCTCAATACCTGAAATAAAAAATAACAGTGACAGCAATACAACTGTAAAAGAAATTATAAGGTGTTTTTTATCATCAAAAAAAATCACACTTAATGTTAAAACAAGCGGTATCAAAATAAATGGTATTATAATTCTTAATGCTTTTCTAAAAGTGTTATTTTTAATTATAATCATTAATACGTTCCTTATTATTTTTTTTGCACAAAAATATCAAATCATTCAAAGTAACAACGTTAGAAAAAAACTTTGAAGCAATTTTTGAAGAAACGGTTGTGTAAAATCTATTCCCTTCAAAAAACGCCTTACATGAATCAACAGAGGCAATTCGACCTTTAAAAAGTAATGCACACCTATCAGAACATTCCGCTGCAAATTCAATATCATGAGTGACAATAAATATGGTTTTTCCAACTTCTTTCAGTTTTTTGATAATCTCTAATATTTTGGTTTTGGTTAATGGATCAATTCCTTTTGTAGGCTCATCTAAAAGAATTATTTTTGGGTCAGAACGAAGAATTTTACATAATGCTAAAAGTTGTTGTTCTCCGGCTGAAAGGTCATACGGATGCATTTCTTTTTTATTTGTAAAATCAAAATAAGAATTTAAATCTCCGTTAAGTTCTTCCGATACAGAATCGAATGAAAATAGGGTTTGTACGTCTTGTGGTAAATACGAAAGAAAACCATCATATAAAGAATTATTTTTATATTCTTTTATCGGTTTATCAAAGACTTTTACACTCCCTGAATAAGGAGTTAAAAGTCCTGATATAGCAGACAATAGTGTGGATTTTCCACTTCCATTACCACCTAACAATGTGAAGACTTCATTTTGATATACTTTTAAATCAAGATAACTTAAAACATCATTTTGTTTTCTATCATATTTAAAGAAAACGTTTTTTAATTCTAAAGCTATTTTTTTACTTGAGGTTTTCTCTTCAATTTCGATTTTTTTAGTCTTGTTTTGAGAACAAAAATTTTTTTCAATAAATTGTCTTCCCTCTTTTGTGCTTAATGGATATTCGTTATCAAAACATAACGATTTTGCTAATTTTAAGGAAATAGGGAAAAAATTAATCAATTCAGAATCAAGCGAAATTCTTTGTGCTATATTTTGTGGTGAATCAAAAAATTCTACAGATGCATCTGAAAAAACAATCATTTTATCAGTAATTGATATAAGCTCGTCAAGACGATGTTCAATAATTATTATTGTTATTCCCATTTCCCTATTGATTTTTTTTAATATTGAAATAAATTCTGATGCTGCAATCGGGTCAAGCTGTGAAGTTGGCTCGTCTAACAACAGAATTTCAGGATCCATAACTAATACGGAGGCAAGATTCAAAATTTGTTTTTGACCACCTGATAAAGTATTTACGTTTTTATCAAATAAATCTTCTATGCCGAAATATGATGACATTTCAGAAATTCGTTTGGAAATAACACTTGATGGAATATTCATATTTTCAAGTCCGAATGAAAGTTCATGCCACACTTTATCTGTCACAATTTGCTGTTCCGGTCTTTGCATAACATAGCCAATAGAAGATGCAGAATCATTTGAAGTTATATTTTCAAATGATTTTCCTTTAAAAAATATTTTACCGTTTTGCTCTCCTTTGGGCGTTATTTCAGGCTTAAGCAATTTCAAAAACGTTGATTTTCCGCTTCCTGTTGCACCACATATCGTTATAAATTCTCCTTTTTTGATGCTCAAAGAAACATTATTTACAGTAGGAATATTACGTTCGGGATAATAGAAAGTTAAATTTTCCGTTCTAAGTATTTCCATTTTACATTCTCTTTCAAATCAATAATAAAAGGTAAATATACCAATAATAAATAAATCATATATCCTATAGTAGAAAAATCCGAATCAATAACTGCAAATTTAGGATAAAAAATAAAATCCACGTTTATCAAAAAAAGCAAAGAACAGAAAAATAAAATTAAACTAATTAATCCAAAAAAAACATCAGCTTTGATTATTGGATAATTATTATATCGAGATCTTTTTCCGATTCCATACCCTCTCGCTTCCATACTTTCAGCGGTAATTATTCCATTTTCAAGAATCCAAGTTACTGTTGACGAAAAAATCCTTATTCCTGTTTTAAATTTAACAATTATATTATCGTTATTATATTCACTTGTTATTTTTAGTCCATGATTTATTTTTTTAATATGACTCTTTATCAAAGGAATATATCTCAAAGACATAGAGATTATTAATGCAAATTTAGTTGAAAACTTATCAAAAATATATAATATTTTATCAGTATTCATTATTAGGGAGAAGATTCTGAACCAATATAAAATTGAAACGATAAGCAAGGCAGAGAAAAAGCCATAAATAAAAGCTTCTAAAGTTATTGGCGAATTATTGATAACTAATAAAACGGTTTCTCCGTTGTGTGAGATTATTGGGTTTATAAACGTTAAAATTAAAAACAATATTAAATAAAAAAAATGGGTTTTACTTTCATTTTTTCCATTTAAAAATATAAAATAAGAAAATGCTCCTAAAAATGAAATAAAGTAAATTATCCCGTTTTCACAAAACATTGGAAAAAATGAAACTATAATAAAATAGATAAATAATATAAATGGATTGATATCTGAAAATAATCTCATTTTTTCCTCCTTTACTTAATTTATATCTTTACCTAATTCAAGTGTATATTTCCATTCTATAGAATCGCCATCTGATAATTTATACGACGTGCATCCTACAGATGCCTCTTTCCCGTTAACTAAGAACATCCAACCTGATAAATCTCCGTAATCAAATTCATAAATGTAATTTATACCTGCTATATATGCCATTTCATTGTTTCCATTGTTTTCTATATGAATGGAATATTTTTTTGCGGCTTCAATAAGAATATCATAAACAGTATCACCTTCAGAAATTATAAATTCTTCACAATCCAAAATAATACCATCTGATGGTATATAGCTATATTGAGAATGCTTATCAGCAATATTTCCACATTCAATGGACATTGTAACTTTTCCTATTGGATTTTCTTTCGAAGGAATTTCTTGATTATAATACTGATCCTTTGTTTGTATATCAAGATTAAAACAAAAAATTAACAATAAAATTGTACATAGCAGTAAAACAATAAGATTTTTTTTGTTTAATTTTAGAATACATGCAAACAATAATGCCAAAATAACAATTATTATAGCAATTATAAAATTAATTCTTATTTCATTATTTGTTTCATTGTTTTTACTTATTTCATTTTCTAAATCAGATCCTAATGAAGAATTAATTCCCGCTTTGCTTTCTTCGATGTTCGAGATTGTTGAATTATCTTCAGAAGACAAATCAGATTTATCATTTTCTGAAACATTGTCATTAAACCGACTATCAAGTAAATATAATCCTTTTTTTTCTTTTTTAAATCTTTCATAAGAAACTAAAGTATAGAACACTTGAACGGTAGCGTTTGAATTTGTTTCGCCATTCAAGACGTGTGAAAAGCTTCCATCACTCAATTGATATTTAATTATTCCATCTAATAATGTTTTTCCGTTTTTGATGAATCTATTATCATTAAGAAAATCAATATTTAATGAAGAAAGAGCAACAATAAGTTGAGCTCCGCTTTCAGGGTTTGATACACCATAGGAAAGAAAATCACCGTCATTGAGCTGTTTGGTTGACAAACAATCTAATGCAGAATTTATTGCTGTTTGAACTTGAGGAACATCATAATATGGAGCCAATGCTTGAATTACCATGGAAGTTACATCAACATCAGATACCTCTCCTCTTACTGCCCATCCACCTTCTTTAAGCTGTTTATTTAGAATTTCATTAATAACGTCTTCCGAAGAATAAATATTATGATTATATCCGTTATTAATTAAATGCAAACCATAAACAAAGCTCATTATACCTTGCTTTCCCAATGAGTCATTAAGTGTTTCTTCTATATAATCATTTGTTGACCCGATGGATGAAAGCGCAAGTGCAAATTTCAAACGAGAACTATGTGAAGAAATATTTTTATTATTAACGTATTCTATAAGGGCATTTTCGTAAATTTTAAAATCATATTTATCACTTTGCGAAAAAGCAATTACATACCATTCAGAATCAATACCGATATTCCTTGGAAAAACATCATTTATTAAATCATCAATGGTTTTCACATTATTTGTTGATAGATGATACTCAATAATTTCTTGTTTATAATGAGATAAAAAATTATTATCAGTCGCCGCTCTTGATGGAACGGCGACAAGATTTAATAAAGTTAAAAATGGTAATAAAAATAAAAACGCTTTAAAAGGTTTATTTGTCATATCTAATATTTCTTTCAAAAAAGTAAATTAATAACATAAATGAAATTATAGAAACGAGAACTAAAAATGCAACAGAAGTATCTCCGGGTGTTGCGGGATTAACAGGCGTATCTTCCATTTCAGAAACAGATATAATGCAAACCGGAGGTACAAGTGTTTGACTATCAGAAGCAGCGGTTATAACGTATTTTCCTTCAGCATCAAAATTTAATACTGCATTTCCATTTTCATCGGTATTTATATTAGTTTTGTTACCATTAATAATTACAGTAGCATTTTTAACAGGAGAAATAACTGTATTCCATGATTCGTCAAAGCCAATCGCTGAAAGTGACAAAGATACGTTTTCTTTATTTTCTGCTTTAACTATTTTTTTATCAAAAAAAGAATATGTATCAGACCAAGCTTCTAAATCAGTATAAACAAAAGCATATACATGGTCACCTCTTTTAATTTCATCTTCCAAACTCATTGCTGAATTATCGTTTACATAATAACCAAATGAGTCACCATTTTCAGACCCCCATAATTTATCAATTTTCAAGCCATAAGCACCCAATGATGAAGCATAGCCTTTAGTAGCGCCTCCGATATATTTTGCTTCATGTGCGCAAAAAAGAGCATCATTTATAGTTAATTTGCCATCGTTATCTACATCAGATACTTTTATTTCCTCGTATGCAAGAAAAAGCTCTCCATTGGATATGGAAACGTATGCAGTGATTTCATCGACGGCGTTAACAATAACAGAAATACTTAATAATAGCATTGCGGTTAATAGAACAGATAATAACTTTTTCATTTTCAAAACTACTCCTTGTCTTTGTTTTTTGGTTTTTTTAATCCTGCTTTTTCCAAGGCTCTTGGCCATGGGCCTAAATAAGATTTAATACGAGCTCTTGTTATTTCATCAAAGTCATCTTTTTTGGGTAACCTACCAAGAGAATCGTATTTTTTTACAAGTTGTTCTACCGCCCAGCCCAACTTATCATTATTCATTGAATGCATAATTTAAAAATACCTCCTCTCAAAAAAATACTCCCTCAAAAGTCAAGGGAGTACAACAGATTTATTGCAAAACACTAAAACCTTGCGAAAACAAAAGGTGCTCCCGCAAAGCAAAATACTTTGATAAATCGGTTGCACTCTTCTCGCCCAAAACGTGATAAACCTAAAAAATACAGCAGGTATCCTGACTTATGACACAGTAAGAAATCTTACAAAAAACGCTCCTTCTCAGAAACTCCAATGGATAACGCGTTTTCTCTCGTCAAACACAGTAATGGCGGTTGTTCCGGACTCGAACCGGATTCCCTTTTCATCTACTCAGCTTACAACTTTTCAAACTGTATTTTCATTATCGTTTTTATTCGGTATAACTTCTTATAACATATATTATTAAATTTGTCAATACTTTTCCCTAAAAAGTAAAACTATATGGAAGCAATTCTTTTAATGGCATTTCCTTTAAAATACCGCCAATTTTGCAGATAATTAAAAGATTACCATCTTTTGAAAATTCAGAAAGAACTTGTCTGCAAAAACCACAAGGAGTACAATCTCCATCGTTAGACTCGGCAATAGCAATTTTTTTAAATTCAGTTTTACCGCTTGAAACAGCTTTTACCACTGACGTTCTTTCTGCACATATTGTACCGCCAAATGAAGCGTTTTCAACGTTACATCCGGTAAAAACTTGTCCATCAGAAGATAATAGTGCAGCACCGACTTTGTATTTGGAATAAGGAGCGTATGAAAATTTAGTTGCTTCTAATGCATGTGCATATAACTCTTCTTTTGTCATGTTATATCAAGTCGGTTCGTAGCCATGTCGTTCTGTGGGCCAAGGAGTTGATCATTTGGTTTGTCTTCCTAAGACCGCTTGGCCTC
>JAZRPU010000118.1:0-2450 GCA_045649365.1 Eubacteriales bacterium
TTAAAGATTATTTCAAATAAAAAAGGCGTGATTTTTTTATCACGCTTTTTTAAAAGTGTTTTGCTTAATCGGTAAAAAAATGTTAAGAAAACTTTTACTAAACATTAGTATCATATTTGTAGATAATGTGGTAATATATAATTGAAAAAATAGAAATTATGATTCAATCGAATTATATTAAGCATAATCAAAGGATAATTAAACTTGAAATACGGATTTTATGTTTGAGTTTATAAGCAGTTAAGGTTTTATATTATAATTATATGTGTACTGTTTCATAATTCAAACGCAAAATCTTATTTAAAGGAGAATTTTGCGATGAAGAAATATTATATACTTTATAATCCTTTTGCAGGAAACGGAAAAGGAGAAAAAGCCGCAATAAAGATTCATGAAAAAATTCAGCCGAAAATGGAACATCCTGTCGAAATGGTTGATATGACCAAAATAGATGATTATAAAGCGTTTTTTGAATCAAAGGGCGATGCAGGCATTATTATTTGTGGTGGGGACGGTACACTTAATCGTTTTATAAATAATACGTCTGAAATTGATTTTAAAAATAAAATATACTATTGTGCTATAGGAACGGGAAATGATTTTCTTCGTGATATTGGCATCAAAGAAAAAACAATGCCTGTGGAGATAAGCTCTTACATACGAAACTTACCTATTTGTGAAATTGACGGAAAAAAATACCGCTTTATTAACGGCGTTGGTTATGGTATTGATGGGTATTGTTGCGAAGTTGGAGATGAACTAAAAAAGAAATCCAAACGTAAGGTTAATTATTCTGTTATTGCCTTAAAAGGCTTGTTGTATGGTTACAAGCCGAGAAATGCAACCGTAACTGTGGATGGGGTATCTCATAAATTTGAAAAAGTGTGGATAGCTCCCGTTATGAATGGCAGATATTATGGTGGTGGAATAATGGCTGCTCCAAATCAAAGCAGAGATAGTGAAGAAAAAACTTTATCTTTAACTATTCTTCGCACAAAAAATAAAATTTCTGCCTTGTTTTATTTTCCAACTCTTTATAAAGGAAAGCATACAAAGCTTAAAGACGTATCCACAATATCAACGGGCAAGGTTATTACCGTTGAATTTGATGAGCCTTCTCCTCTTCAGATTGATGGCGAAACACATTCTAACGTGAGGAAATATACTGCATGTACTTGTGATGCAGCTCCTATGATGAAGGAACAAACTCCCGTTGAGGTGTAAAATCGATTTCCTGTTATAGTTTTAGGAAGAGAAAAAATGGAAATTAAAGAAAAATTGAAAATACTCACAAATGACCCCAAAGAAGATTTTATAAGTTGGCTTTCGGGAGTGTCTAACGATGAAATAAAGAGCATCACAGAGGCTTCCTCGCTATTAATGACTTATCATCGTTGTGCGATGCTTGAAATAGAAACAAAATTCAAAGTTTTAAATGAACAATTTTCTTTAAATCGTGAGAGAAATCCTATTGAAAGCATCAAAACAAGATTAAAATCTCCTCAAAGCATCAGAGAAAAGTTGAAAAGGCTTAACGTTCCTTTAACGCTTTCATCCGTTGAACAACATCTGAATGACGTTGCCGGAGTTCGTATTATTTGCGGATTTATTGATGATATTTATCTATTAGCAGAGTGTTTGGAGCGTCAGGATGACGTGAAAATTTTAAAAAAGAAAGACTATATTAAAAATCCTAAACCGAACGGATACAGAAGCTTGCATCTTATAGTTGAAATTCCTATTTTCCTTTGTGAAGAAAAGAAGTTCATAAAAGTTGAAGTTCAGCTTAGAACAATTGCAATGGAATCATGGGCAAATTTAGAGCATCGTTTAAGATATAAAAAGAATCTTTCTCAAGAGGTTTATAATCAAACTGAAACTGCCTTGCTTAAGTGCGCTAATTTAAGTAGCGAGCTTGATTATGAAATGCAACGTATTAAAGATATAATAGAAAGATAAGAATTATATAAGCTCCAAAACACATTCTTCCAAGCTCATAGGAGTTACTTTTCCTTTCAGAATTTGGTCGAAGATGTTTTGGGCTTTGTTTTTTCTCCATTCAAAAGCAGTTATATATGACTCTTCTTCTATGGTGTTGTCAAAAAGCTTTGTAACCTTTAAATCGTATGAGCTTCTGTTTTGATAAATACTTTCATAAAGCTCATATTTTATTGTAAATCCTAAAACTTTTTCTTCTTTCATTTGTATTAATGTTTTCTTTTTATTTGTTTCTTTTTCAATTAAGCAAGAATGTTTCATTTTGTTTCCCTTGATGATAAACACATTTAACCTTTCGTCGATTTCCGCTAAATAATATCAAAAAATGTTTAGCTTGTAAAGATGAGTTAAAATTAATGAAAGGTTAGCACATTATGAATCTCGTTAATATTTTGTCTGAAATACGGTGAAATGACCTTGTTTCGCCGATTTTCTGTGCCTTTGTTCATAAT
>JAZRPU010000119.1:0-3733 GCA_045649365.1 Eubacteriales bacterium
TGCGGTTATCAATTACTCTCTTTGCCTTTCCTTCACTTCTTGGGATAGTATTAGGATTAACAAGAGTAATTTTTGCAGAGATTCCAACAGCTGATTCTATACGTCTTCTGATTTCTTTGACAAGAGCTTCAAGCTGTCTTACTTCGTCGTGGAAAAGCTTTTCACTCATTTCCACTTGAATTTCAATAGTATCAAGATTATTTACTCTATCAAGCAAAATAAGATAATGAGGAGCGAGATCTTCAAAGGTTAATAATACTGCCTCTATTTGAGAGGGGAATACGTTAACGCCTCTGATTATCATCATGTCATCAACACGTCCCTTGGGCTTGGACATTCTAACAAGAGTTCTTCCGCATTCACATTTTTCAATATTCAAGCATGCTATATCTTTTGTACGATAACGAACCAAAGGAAGAGCTTGTTTGGAAATACAAGTAAATACCAACTCTCCATACTCGCCATAGGGTAAAACTTCGCCCGTATCAGGATTAATTATTTCTGGGATAAAGTGGTCTTCATTAACATGCAAACCACAACGACATTCACAATCAAAAGAAACTCCAGGGCCCATTATTTCAGAAAGGCCATAAATATCATAGGCTTTAATACCAAGACGTTTTTCAATCTCTGAACGCATTTTTTCTGTCCAAGGCTCAGCACCGAATATTCCCGCTTTAAGCTTAAGATCTTCAGTTTTTATACCTTTAGCCTGAACAGCATCGCCTAAATAAAGAGCATAAGAAGGAGTACAGCACAAAAGTGTAGAACCAAAGTCTTGAAAAAGTCTGATTTGTCTCTCAGTATTTCCTGTTGAAACAGGAACTACTGTTGCACCAATTTTTTCAGCTCCGCAATGAAGTCCAAGTCCGCCTGTAAACAAACCATAGCCATAAGAAATATGAATAACGTCTTCTTTTGTTCCGCCTGCGGCAGTAATTGCTCTTGCTACACATTCAGACCAAATTCCAATGTCATCTTTAGTATATCCAACTACTGTCTGTCTTCCCGTTGTTCCCGACGTTGCATGGATTCTTACTACATCTGAAAGAGGGGTAGCAAAAAGTCCATAAGGATAATTTTCCTGAAAATCTGCTTTATAAGTAAAGGGAAGCTTGTGTAAATCCTTTACTGATTTTATATCAGAGGGTTTAACTCCAATTTCGTCAAATTTTTTCTTGTAAAGAGGAACGTTATCATATACTCTACGAACCATTCTTACAAGAGCAAGAGATTGTATTGCTTCAAGCTCATGACGTTGGGCTGTTTCAATTTCCTTGTTGTAAATTGCCATAATTATGCCTCGTAACCTTTCTCAAACGCTTTAATGTTTAATTCTCTGAATTTTTCAGGAACACATTTATTAATAGCATTTAAAAATGTCTCTTTTGAAAATGGGGATTTTTTTGCAAAAACGCCTATAAGAACAACGTTTACTGCTTTTTCATTTCCCAACTCTCTTGCAATAGCTAAAGCGTCGACCGCACATACGTCTACGTTTTTGGATTCGAGATTTTCTACTATATTGGAAGGATATTCCATTTGTCCTGTTATAACCGGCATAGGAAGAATTTTCTGAGTATTTGTTACCACAGAGCCTCCTACTTTAACAAAAGGAATCCAACGAGCAGCTTCTAAAAGCTCGAAAGAGATAAGATAATCTGCTTCACCTTTACAAATAACAGGAGATGAAACCTTGCCTTCATCAGTATATCTGACATAAGTAACAACGCTTCCACCACGCTGTGCCATTCCATGAACTTCTGAAACTTTAACATCAAAGCCCTGGGACATTACAACTTCTCCAATTATTCTGCTGGCGAGGAGGGAGCCTTGTCCACCGACGCCCGTTATCATAATATTTACTGTTTTACTCACAACGAACCTCCTGCAAATTATTTAATTGCATCAAAAGCACAGAGGCCTTTGCACAAATCACAGCCAACACAAAGTGTTTTATCAATAGCTACTTTCTCACCGTTGAAAGAGATAGCTGGACAACCAATTCTCATACATGCTTTACATTTTTTGCATTTATCTTCATCAATGGTCAAAGAAGCTTTTTTCACAACTTTCTTGAGCAATGCACAAGGACGACGAACAATAATTACAGAAGGTTCATCTGCTGATGTTTCTTCTTGCAATGCCTTTTTGCACTCTTTAAGATCATTAGGATCAATTGTTCTGACGCGCTTAATACCTGAAGCTAAACATATTTTTTCAATATCAACAGGATCAACGGGAACATTTTTAAGGGTAAGCCCTGTGCAAGGATTTTGTTGATGTCCTGTCATGCCTGTAATATGATTATCCAGAACAAGAACTGTAGAAATACTTCTGTTATAAGCTATATCAATAAGTCCCGTTATTCCCGAATGCATAAACGTTGAGTCACCAATAACTGCAACGGTTTTATTGGAACTTTCAGGTCTTACCTTATTAAAACCATGAAGCATTGATACAGAAGCTCCCATACAAATAGTAGTATCAAGGGCGGTTAAAGGTGCCGCTCCTCCCAAAGTATAACAACCTATATCTCCAAGGACAGTATAATTCAAGCTCTTAAGGGTATAGAAAATACCTCTATGAGGACAACCAGGGCACATAACGGGAGGTCTTACAGGAATATTTCCATCGAAGGAAACAAAATCTTTCTTTTCTCCCTTAAGCTTCTCTAAAATAACTTCTTGTGAAAATTCACCGATATTAGGAAGAACGTTTTTACCGTCACATTCTATTCCCAAAGATTTACAGAAATCTTCAATAATAGTATCAAGCTCTTCTATAACTATTACCTTTTTAACTTTTGACGCAAAATCCTTAATAAGTTTTTGAGGCAAAGGATTAACTGCACCAAGCTTAAGATATGATACGGAATCACCAAAAACTTCTTTAGCGTATAAATAGGATACACCAGAAGTAATGATACCAACGTCTTCATTGTTGATTTCAACTTTATTCAAAGCAGAAGTTTCTAAAAATTCTGCTATATCTTTTTGTCTTTGCTCAACAACTGGATGACGTTTCGTTGCACCTGCGGGATTCATGATATATTTTGCAGGATTTTTTACATATTCTTTAAGAGCAGGCTCTTGGCGTTCAGAAAGCTCAACAATACTTTGAGAGTGCGAAACTCTTGTACAAAGTCTTATTATAACGGGAGTGTCAAATTTTTCTGAAAGCTCAAATGCCATTTTGGTAAATTCTTTACATTCTTCTGAATCTGAAGGCTCAAGCATTAAAAGCTTCGCCGCACGGGCATAATGTCTTGAATCTTGTTCGTTTTGAGAAGAATGCATTCCCGGATCATCTGCAACTGCAAGAACAAATCCGCCGTTAACACCTGTATATGAGGACGTAAAAAGAGGATCTGCAGCAACATTAAGTCCAACGTGTTTCATAGCTGAAAACGCTCTTGCTCCTCCTAAAGATGCACCAAAGGTAGATTCAACAGCAACCTTTTCGTTGGTTGCCCATTCAGCATATATTTCCTCATATTTTGAAGCATATTCAGTTATCTCTGTAGAAGGTGTACCAGGATAACTTGAAATATATGTACATCCCGCTTCATACAGACCGCGGGCAATAGCCTCATTTCCCAGCAACAATTTCTTTTGGCTCATTTTTTGAAATCAAACTGTAAAAAACAGCTTCTCCTTCCTTTTTTTATACTACTTCATTATATACTATTTTTTTTTTGATGTCAATAATTTTATTTATAAATATATAATTT